>NZ_KV840121.1:6912-172252 GCF_001839115.1 Staphylococcus sp. HMSC62B09 | reverse complement strand
ACTCATTATACTCATCGCGAGTAAAGCTATGATAATAATGATTTTTACTTTTATTCTTGATAGTCTGCTATTTTCAGAGTGAATTGCGCGGATTATCTTAGTTACAAGATAATCTGTAATACCACTATATGAAATCAATGCTGCAAATCCACCCAATAATGCATAGCTTAGCGCTACCTCGGAACCGTCTACAATATTTTTTCCAAATACACTGATTACCTTTTCAACACTCATTCCAGAAATGAGACCGCCTACTAATGCACTAATGAACAGACTAATAACTACATTTAGTCTACATAAGCATAAAACAATCATTAATAATACGGCTATTACAACTGCATTAAACATAACAACACATCCTTTATCTCTCTACCGAACTAAAGTATTTAATATGTTCCTTATCATACCAAGTAGCTGGTACGTTGTCAATGTAGAATTACATTCTAAGTTAATAAGATTATTCATATTAAATAAGGAGTAGAAACACGCAATAGCACATGTTTCTACTCCTTAACCAAATGATTTCTACTTTTCTATTTATCTTAACCAATTTAATACAGTAGTAATCATACTGCCAGTTGGGCCTTTTGGACCTTTATAGCTAGTCTTGTTAGTTGTCGCAGGACCAGCAATATCGAAATGGATATGTGGTGTAGATCCACTAAAATGAGTAATAAATGTGGCTGCAAAGAGTGCTTTTCCATGACCGTTTGTATGATTGACTAAATCTGCAACGTCAGATTGACGTATTAATCGTTGCTCAGTTTGAGTCATAGGTAATTCAAAAGCATATTCATCCATTTCTTTAGCACTAACTCGTATTTCCTCAATCTCTTTATCTGCATTAGAGTTAAATAAAGCTGCTTTATCTTCACCTAGTGCTGCAACTGCAGCTCCTGTTAATGTAGCGAAATCTAAAATAATCTTAGGTTGAAATTGATTAGCATAGAATACAGCATCTCCTAGTACTAAACGCCCTTCCGCATCACTATTTAACATTTCAACTGTTTCACCACTCAATGCCGTCAATACATCATCAGGTTTCATTGCATTACTACTTATCATATTTTCAGCAGAAGCAATAACTCCTACAATATTGATAGGAATTTGCAAGCGTGATATCGCATCAATCATTCCAACTACATTAGCTGCGCCACACATATCAAATTTCATAGTCTGCATACCTATCTTCGATTTAATGCTATAGCCACCTGAATCATATGTAATACCTTTTCCTACTAATGCAATTGGTGCGTCTTCACTGTCACCACCATTATATGTCATAGTTATTACAACTGGAGGATTCTCCGACCCTTTACCAACAGCATGAATAAGTCCGAATCCTTCATCTAATAATTGTTTTCCATCTTTAATATCAACTTTTACTGATGTTTCATCAAAGTGTTGCGTAACCTGTTCAGCAAAATAATTAGGCGTTAGTATATTAGGTGGCATATTGCTATAGTCACGTGCAACATTAACCGATTGTCCGATTATAGCACCATTGATAAAATATCGATGTAAGTCCTCTTTATTCGTACTTATGTTTAACTCTAATTGATAGGGTGCAGATTTATCAGATTTATAGTTGTCAAAACTGTAAACTGCCTGTTCACTTTGTAGTCCCATAACCTCTGCGACTTTGGTTTGCTCTATTTTCTTTGAAATCAATGTATCGAATAATACATCTGCTTCAGTTACACGTTCTTCTTTTAAAAATTGAAATAAATTGCCGAAAGCTCTCAATAGCGTACCATAATCAAGCGTCTTTAAATTTCCTAATCCAACAGTAATAAGTCGTTTTGATGAGTCTTTTAAAGGTAACAAAGTTGAAGATATTTTACCTAATTGACTGCTAATTAAATGATGATGACGGTATGTATCAATTTGTTTTGTTATATCTTCATTATTGTAATTAATATAACCAAGTTGATTGATGTGATCAGGCAACCCTATAATAAATACTTCTGAATTTAAAACTGTATTACTTATATTGAAATTAACCATAACCTCTACACTTCCTTTTTATATCATATAAAAGAAGGAGTGGAACAGAATTCACAATGAATTCGTTATTCCACCCCCATAAGGATGACTAGAAATGAGAAAAGCTTGATTTATACGCTTTTTCAGTTCAGTCAGCTACTGCGAATTGGCATTGTAGCTTTAAATTAGTATTTATTTTCAAAATCATATTAGATAATTTATATGAGAAACTTAGAATTTACCTTTTTTGAATGCTAAGCCTACGCCACCGATTTTGAATACTGCACGAGTATCGATAACTTTTTTCATGAATGCAGCTTTTTTACCAGTAATGTCTCTACCGTATACGATACCAACACCATCATGTGCACCTAATGAACATACAGTACCACGATCAACATATTCAAAGTCTGTAGCTGCTTGACCGTTTAAGATGTTTTTAATGCTTTTCGCAACGTGTTCACCTTGTTGCATTGCAATTTGTGCTGTAGTTGGTAATGGACGTTCTTCACCAGCTGGGATGAATGCTGAAACGTCACCAATAACAAAGATATCATCATGACCTTCAATAGTTAAATCTTGTTTAGTCACGATACGACCACGTTTAACACCTTCAAATGATTCTTCCATTAATTTACTACCACGAACACCAGCAGCCCAGATTGCTGTACCAGCTTCTAATTGTTGTTCTTGATCATTAATTTTAACTACGAAACCTTTTTCGTTACAAGCAACGATTGGTGTAGCAATTTTGAATTCAACACCACGGTCTTCTAGGTAGTTAACTGCGTAATTAACTAATTCATCAGAGAACATTGGTAACATTTTTGGCGCAGCTTCAACACAAGTTACTCTAACTTTGTTTTGATTAACACCGTATTTATTACATAATTCAGGAATTCTTTCAGTTAATTCACCTAAGAATTCGATACCTGTAAAGCCTGCACCACCAACTAAGATAGCTAAGTCTTTATCATCTTTTTCTTTAGAAGCTGCGTAGTTTGCAAATTTATCTTCAATGTGACGAGATAATTTACGTGCAGTTTCAATATTTTCAATTTGGAATGCATAGTCTTTCATACCATTAATTCCAAATGTTTCACTTTCGAAACCTAATGCTACTACTAAAATGTCGTAATCATAGATACCGTGATTAGTTTCTACTTTTTTAGCGTTACGGTCGATTTTAGTTACTTCTGCATTGATAAATTTAACTTTATCTTCTTTAATTACACTTTCAATTGGGTAAATTAAATCTTCATAGTTTAATGTACCAGCTGAAGCTTCATGTAACCAAGTTGCTTCGTAGTGATATTTATTTTTGTTAATTAATGTAATATCCGCTTCGTCAGCAGAAAGTTCTTTTTGTAATTTAGTTACTGTTTGTAAACCAGCATAACCTGCGCCTAAAACAAGTACTTTTTTACGATCTTGTGCCATTTCATTCACCTAAGCTTTCATAATTATTTTCTTAAATGTAGAAAAAGGCTACAAATTTCAGAACATAACAAAGTTCAGATGTAACAATATATTTTACCTTAATATATGTTTATCTGATTCATTTAAAAGACTTTGCACTTAACCTATTGTTCATCCCCATTTATAGTCTTAGTCAACACTTTCTTTTTCAGTTCGATTTTATGAACTTTAGTTCACAAAAAAGACAAAGTTCAATCCATCTTCAATTTTATAGCTTTTATAGTTCATTTTCAAGCAACAACAAGACTATTATTAAAATAATCATATTATCCTGAAGATTACTGTCTTACTGCATTACTCTTTGTCATATACTACTTAAAATTATATTAGCATTCCTCAGGGTTCCCAGCTACTTTAGCAGTTCTAAATGAACTACCACAACCACATGAAGCGATTGCGTTAGGGTTATCAATTTGGAATCCTCCACCCATTAAAGATTGTTTGAAATCAATTGTCGTACCATTTAATACAGGCACATCATATTTGTCTACTAGTACTTTTAATCCATAAAATTCAAGTACTTCATCATTTTCTCCTGGTTGTTCTTCAGCTGACATACCATATGTTAGACCTGTACAGCCACCACCGTTTACTTTAATCTTTAAATATCCACCTTCCATGTCATTACTTTTCAACATATCTTTTACTTCATAAGCTGCTGCTTCAGTTAATGTTACAGTTGACATAAACCATTCCTCCTATAATAAGTTAGTAAAGTCATTCTCTTCTATATGTTTATAAATATTTTTTAATAACTCATCTGGTGTATCACCTTCAACAGTATCACCATCTACCAATGCATACAACCCACATGAACATACGCCACAATTATTTAAACATCCGTATTCCAATACATCCACATCAGGATCATTCTCAAGTTTATCGTAAACGTAGTCTCCGCCTTTTGCCATATTTGAAATGCAAAATTCGACTAATGGAAACATACTTCACCTTCTTCTTCATTTTTTAATTACATTATTATAACAAATCTTAACTTGGACTGCATTGTCCTCGCTCATCATTTTATATTATTTAGAACAACAATACACACATATCTCTTCAGCTTAGTTTCCCTACCACACATTTCATTGTAGTCGTTTTGAAAAAAAGATATAATAATCATATACATATATCACACACTTTATTGTTAGGGGTAATAAATGTGATTGATCAATTACTATACTTGTTTGAAGTTTTAAAATAAAAGTTTAGGTAATTTACAAAAGTTTGCTTAATTCAAAGGGTATTAGTCAAAATTATTTCGGAATAACAAATTTTTATAAAGGGGTATAACAGATGAAAAATTTAGTATTACTTGGTGGCGGCTATGGTAATATGCGTATCATGTCGCGTATCTTACCTGATGCATTACCAGAAAATTATACTTTAACGTTAATTGATCGTATGCCATTCCATGGCTTGAAACCAGAATTTTATGCTTTAGCTGCGGGTACTAAGTCTGATAGTGATGTTCGTATGAATTTTCCTGATTCAGAACGCGTTAATACAATTTATGGAGAAATTAATGATATTGATTTAGATGCTCAAATCGTATCTGTTGGTAATACAAAAGTAGATTATGATGAATTAGTTATTGGCTTAGGTTGTGAAGATAAATATCATAATGTTCCTGGTGCTGAGGAATACACGCATAGTATTCAAACACTCTCCAAGGCACGCGAAACATTTCATAGTATTAGTGAATTACCTAGTGGCGCTAGTGTAGGTATTGTTGGTGCTGGTTTAAGCGGCATCGAGTTAGCAAGTGAGCTTCGTGAAAGTCGTGAAGATTTAGAAGTCATACTATATGACCGTGGTGAGCGAATTTTAAGGAATTTCCCTGAAAAGTTAAGTAATTATATCGCTAAATGGTTCCGTGAAAACAATGTTAAAGTAGTGCCTAATTCTTTAATTGATAAAGTGGAACCAGGAAAAATTTATAATAGTGGTACACCAGAAAATGTTGATTTAGTTGTCTGGACTGCTGGAATTCAACCGGTTGAAGTTGTAAGACATTTACCGATTGATATCAATCGAAGTGGACGTGTCATCATCAATCAATATCATCAAGTGCCAACATACCTTAATGTATTTATAGTTGGAGATTGTGCTGATTTACCTCATGCACCAAGTGCACAATTAGCTGAAGTTCAAGGTGATCAAATCGCTGATGTACTTAAGAAACAGTGGAATAATGAACCATTACCAGATAAAATGCCTGAATTAAAAGTACAAGGTTTCCTTGGTTCTCTCGGCGAGAAAAAAGGCTTTGCCTATATCATGGACCGTACAGTTACCGGACGTCTTGCACATATACTTAAATCGGGCGTCCTATGGTTATATAAATATCATAACGGTTAGTATTAAAATAAGGGGTAGAATAGAATTCATGATGAATTCTATTCAACCCCCGACCTTTTTTCTCAAGAATTATACTTTAAATTAATTTGCAAAATGTTTATCTACAAAGTTTGTAATTTGCTTTGTTTGAATGTAACCATCTGCTACATACTCATCATTCATTGTAATTAAAGGATAAAATAATTCATCTTCCTCAATTTGTTCAATATACTGTTGGTCATGATCACTTAGATTATCTGTTTGATTTTGAAAATCAATGTATGTGTATTCAAATTGAATGTCTGGATACTTTCTTTCTAATAAAGGCTTAATCCATTCAAATGTATTAATAGATGTTGGTGCATTAACGCAACTTGCACATACGACATCAGCGCCATATACTACCACGCTTACTTTAGTCATACTCAAATCCCCCGTTTTGTTTTATAGATTTTTCTTTCTTTATCTATTATAATAAATAAATAATGAATTTATGAAGTAATTTACTTGAAAGGAGACATATCTCATGCCTACTGAGAATGCAACAATGTTTGATCAAGTAGCTGAAGTCATTGAACGTTTACGTCCATTTTTATTACGTGATGGTGGAGACTGTACATTAGTAGATGTAGAAGATGGTATCGTGAAATTACAATTACACGGAGCTTGTGGTACTTGTCCTAGCTCAACAATCACATTAAAAGCCGGCATTGAACGTGCGTTACACGAAGAAGTTCCAGGCGTTATTGAAGTTGAACAAGTATTCTAAGCGTCTAACATATATGATATATATTTAATAAAGCACCAACGCGTAGAGTTCTTAAACTCTACGCGTTGGTGCTTTTGTTAATTATTGGTGTTCATGTTGTTTGTTATGATCTTTGTTATGCTCGTTTTTGTCATCCTTCATATGTTGAACAATATGTTGGTTCATGTGAGCCCAACCTTTCCAACCTACGTGAACGACATCACTAAGAACATATTTCTCATAATCTTTATCTGACATATCATACACCTTACCACCATGTGCTACTACAGTTTGATGTATTTTCTTATAGACTGGTTCTCTTGTTGAGCGTTCAATACCTAAGTGGTCATACCATTTACCATTCACCGGTAAAATAACATATTGTACGTCTGCACTTGCATTATGCATTGTATCCACTAACAATGATAAATCATTAAATTCTGGAGAGTTCATTTTAAACTCATATTTACGATGATTCATTGGCTTTTTATGTATAAGTTTTTCCCAATATTCATTACGTATTCCATAATTATTTGATGATGAGCGTTTCTCACCTAACGTCACAGCTTTATCTTGCATTTCTTGCCATGATACATTTGGCTCAGTCACAGGTTTCACATGTGATAATGGCGACTTATCTAATGAGAAGTAAGTTTTAATCGCTTCAATTTTTAATAACTGATTCTCTTTAAAACGAGAAACATAGTTACCATCTACTTCACCGTGATTATTTACGACGTCTTTCAAGAATTCTTTATTCGACGCACTTTTAAAGTGTAATAAGCGTTTGGCGTATCTCTCTTTTAATTCTGAAGGCATATCTTTTTGTTGAAATAACTGATTAATTTGATTTGGTGTTGTACGTGCTGCAAAATCACGATCATTAACACCATGTGTACTAAACCATTGTGGTGAAATAATAAATGTCATCTTTTTCCCTTTTAGTTGATCATATTGACCAGCTAATTCAATTGCATTGATTAAATCTGTATTACCACCCGTACCAATTAGAAAAAATGGTTTAGTATTTTTTCTATGATTTAACGCAAGCGCAGGGTTAAATGGATCTAACTTGTTAAGTTCACTTGACCCATATATTGGATAATATTTATCACTACTAAATAGTTTATTTTGAATGAGCGTACCTTTAAGAACTTGATCGGTTAAAGATATTCTATTATTAGCGACAGCCTTGTTTGTAACTAATCCAGTAAACCAGCTAGCAGGCATTAATACGAAGGCTAAAAATAAAATGCCGCTAATAATAATTGGTAAAAATGGTTTTAATTTCATCGTAATTCTTCTAATGCTTCAACAATTTTGTTTGGAGTTGCCCACTCATCACGATCGAAATCCATGATAGATACTTCAATGCCTAATCTGTTTTGAATCTCAAGTAATAAACCTACCGTTTGGAATGAATCAATAATACCCTCTTCGAATATTTCGACATCAGGGTTCTCTTTTACAACATCATTTTCTGCCACATCAGCTAATAAATCTAATACTTGTTCTTTAAATTCCATAATTTATGACTCCTTTTAAATTAATTTTCCTGAAAAGATTAAAAATCCAAATGCTACAAAATGGAAAGTAATGATAATACTCAACGCTTTAGTAAAACCATTTTGCCAACGTGGTGGATGTTTCTTTCTCCAACGTTCATAGTAACCATAACCAATAAACATTAGTCCATGGTAAATACCATAAACGATATAGAATAACTCTAAACCATGCCACACACCCATGATAAAGAAGTTTAAGAAGAATGCGAAATTAGACATCGCAAATTGACTTTTAAATGTTTTTTTACGTGACATATAGAATAATGTACGCATATAAATACAATCTCTAAACCAGAATGATAATGACATATGCCATCTATTCCAGAAATCTTTAATATTTTTTGCTTTGAAAGGTTGCTTGAAGTTAGGCGGTGTATTAATACCATATAAATAACTTACTGCTACAGCAAACAAGCTATATCCAGCGAAATCAAAGAATAAATAGAAGCTGTAAGCATACATATATAGCCATTTATGCATAAATCCGTCTAGATTCATTAATAATGGAAGAATGGCATAAACATTGATTAAATAAGCGATAATATACTTGTACAAGAATCCTAGCATAATCATATGTATCGCTTTGGCAACCATCTCCCTATATTGTTCACTTGTAGGAACCTTTTTATCGTCTTTAACAAAACGTTTATAGCGATCAATTGGCCCTGAAGACACCGTTGGGAAGAAAGAAATGAATTGGAATAATTTCCCAACTTTGATCTCTTTAATAGATCCATCTCGAATCTCCATAATTAATTGCACACTTTTAAACGTTACATAAGAAATACCTAGGAAACCTACAAATTCTATAAGCTTGTGTTCATGGAAATGAATTTGTTGACCACCTAACCATGAGCTTTGTAATACTTTAACTATCGCTAATGGCAAAATGGATAAAATCATAACAATGACAAATTTGCTAAATGTATTACTCTTCTGTCTTGATTTATAATATCCCATGATTAATAACACTTGCCATATGAGATAAATTACAAAACTAATGAGTTGAATACTTAAATATTTATTACCGAATAAATTATGTTTATCTGATGAAAAGATGACGACAATCATAATTGCAGTACTTAAACCGTTATAAATATAGCTTCGCTTACCTAAAAATCCGAGTATGATGACTGGTAAAAGTACTATAATTGCAACTAAGAAGAAGGTAAACGTGCCATATGGAATCATGCGTTAATATCCTCTGCGACTTGTTTACGATCAAGCTTTCCGTTTGACGTTAATGGTAACTGTTTCATCCAAACAAATTTTCTCGGAATCATATATTCAGGTAAGCGAGATTTTAGTTCAGATTTAATTTGTCTTGTCATTTCTAAATCATCTCTAACTTCTTCAGTCGGAACGACAGCACCGATTAAATGTATTACTTTATTATTTTTATATACTGGAACGACAACAGTTTCTCTAACAAACTCTGATTGTCTAAGTTGCGTTTCAATTTCTTCCAATTCCATTCGGTAACCGTTAAGTTTAATTTGGAAATCAATTCTTCCTTGAATGAACCATTGTCCATCTTTCTCGATGGCTTTATCACCCGTATGATATATACGAAGTCCATCTTCAAAGTTAAATACCGCATCGGTTTTTTCTTTGTTATCTAAATACCCAAGACTAACACTATTACCTTTAATAACAAGTTCACCTTCGTCTGTTGTAAACAATGATGTGTTAGGTCTTGAAACACCAACAGGTAGCGGGTTATAAGCTTCAATTACTTCAGGTGTCAATTTAATACCTGTAACAGCTACTGTCGCTTCCGTAGGTCCATACGTGTTATAAACCACTGCACTTGGATATCTATCTAAAAGTGCTTTCGCAGTTCTATGAGGTAAGATTTCTCCACAGAAGAAGAAATGATTCAAGCTTGGGTAACTTGATTCGTTAAGGTTAGGTAATAGCAAGCACATTTCCATAAATGATGGTGTAGATACCCATGCATTGATTGGTGTATTAACTAACATTTCATTGAGTAATTTAGGTTTATTGATCATTTCTTTATCTACTAAATTAAGTGTGCCACCTGATGTTAAACAAGGATAAATTGCCATGACTGATAAATCGAACGAGAATGGTGCTTGATTTAACCACTCTTGTGAACCTTCTGATTCATTAAGTGATACCATCCATTCTGCAAATTCTATTAAACTTGCATATTCGATCTGAACACCTTTAGGCTCACCTGTTGAACCAGATGTAAAAATAGTATATACAACATCCGTTAATCCCATTTGACTGTCAAATAGTGTTGGATTATCAGAATCTTGGATACTTTGAATTGTAAGTTCTTGTATATTGGAATGATTTAATTGTGTATCTGATGTGTTAAATATAATGTCCGGTTGTACTTTATTTATAATCATATTCACACGTTCACTTGGTACTGAAGTGTCAATAGGTACATAGCCACAACCTGCTTTGATAGCACCTATCATTCCTACTAACATGTAAGGTGACATATGTCCATAAACGATTAACGGCTTATGATTATCTTGTAATAGATGCGCTAATTTACTAGATTCATCCATTAATTGTTGATATGTTAATTCTTCATCTTTATGTCTAACTGCTACACGTTCAGGATTACTTTGACCGAAGTCATTTATTAAATTTATGATATCTGTCATAATTAGACTCCTTATTAAAATTCATTGTAAATGAAATTATTATGTGTATCGCCGGAACCATAAATTAGGTACAGCGCAATAAATATCGCTAAATATAAAAGTGTTAATAAATAAGGTTTAGCTTTCTCATAATATTGCATCATCTTATGATTATTCTCTTTCAATGCACTATTGCACCTCACTATCATTTCAAATATCGGAGTGAAGTATTAGTCTTACTCCTGAGTTAAAACCGAATTCCCGAAAACAAAACAAAATTCACTAAATATAATTTTTATATATTATACATTCATCTTATTATAATTAAAATTTGATTTTAAGGCAAATTAAATTTTCCACTTCAAACTATTGTGCTAATGATACTAAATTAACACTTAAAAAAATTAATAAGATTTTATGCGTTAATGTTACTATCAACAACACTGCATTAGTGGCAATGATGAATTCAAATGACAATAATTATATTAGTACCAAATAGTTAGCTTAACAATTACATACGGTATAACAAAACTGTTAGTTATAATAAAAGAACCTCTATCGTTCATGGTTAAATCTTTACCTAAACGTTAGAAGTTCTTTAAAATTTATTTATTAGTAATAGGAGTCAACGGTTTTTCACCTTTTAATATCGCAACAATGTTATCAACACATAATTGAATCATTCGATCTCTAGTTGCTACAGAAGCACTACCTATATGCGGTAATATGACTGCTTTCTCCATTTTCAAGAGAGGGTGATCAAGTTTAATAGGTTCCTCACGTAAGACGTCTAAACCACATCCACCAATTTCATGATTGTTCAATGCATCAATTAGAGCATCCTCGTCTACAATAGCACCGCGACCGATATTAATAAAGATTGCATCGTTTTTCATTTTAGAAAATGCATCTTTATTAAACTTATTCTCAGTTTCAGGCGTCAATGGCGCAGTACAAACGACAAAATCACTCTCTTCTAATAATGTATCAAAGGATACATAACTTGCATTAAGTTCTGATTCTGCATCTTCATGTCTTGAACGATTATGATACAAGATAGTTGTATTAAATCCTTGAAGTCGACGAGCAAAGCTCTTTCCAATATCACCCATACCATAAATACCTACAGTTGAACCATGAACATCTTTACCTGACAATAAGTATGGTCCCCAACTTTTCCATTGGCCATCTTGTACATATTTTTCCGCTTCAACAATACGTCGTGCCACAGTTAACATTAACGTAAATCCTAATTCGGCTGTTGTTTCCGTAAGTACTTGAGGTGTATTAGTAACGACAATTTCTTTGTCTTCAGCTAACTTAACATCAATGTTGTCAAAACCAACTGCCATATTTGCGATTACCTTTACATGTTTAGCATGTTCAAGACATGTGGCATCAATCTTTTCACTTAATGTGATGAAACATGCATCAACATCTTCTAATTCTTTCAAAAATTGCTCTCTAGGCATAGGTTCAAATGCTTCTTTCCACATTTTAACGTCGCCGAACTGTTCCAATTGCTCTATGAAACGATCTGGAATTTGACGTGTGACTAGAATTTTAACCATGTCATGCCACCCCTCTTTTATTTTTGGGCATTTCTTTCTAATTCTGAAATTGCTACATTTAAGTCTTTAAATGAATATGTAGGTTGTTGGTCTTTTTCTTTTAGTTCTTCATAAGTCGTTACACCAGTTTGTACATGAATTGTGTCAACACCAACATTAATACCAGACATGATATCGGTATCATACAAATCGCCAACCATTGCTACGTCTGATTTATCTAATTTCAAGATGTCTAAAGCAATATCCATAATGACTGGCTCCGGTTTACCAATAAATTGTGGTGCTTGACCTGTAGATACACTAACTACACTTGTAATCGCACCATTACCTGGTAAGAAACCACGTTCTTTAGGAATCGATACATCAGGGTTCGTTGAAATAAATCTTGCACCCTTACGTACTGCAAGCGTTGCCACAGCTAATTTTTCGTAAGTAACGTTTTCATCTAAACCAATCGCAACATAATCAACGTTTTCATCATCTTTTACAGTTAATCCAGCTTCAGTTAAAGCTGTGCGTAAGCCACTGCCGCCAAGCATGTATACCGTAGCATCACTTTTCTCATCTGCAATATAATTTGCTGTTGCTAAGGCAGACGTTACAACTTCCTCAGGCTTCGCATCAATATTCATTTCTTTTAATTTTTGCGTTACCTCTTCAGGCGTCTTTGTAGAGTTGTTTGTAACATATAAATGCGGGATTTGATGATTGTTTAAGTAGTCAATAAATTGTGCTGCACCATCGATTTCATCTGTACCTATATACATAGTTCCATCTAAGTCAATTAAATATCCTTTATAATTTTTCATTACTTGTTATCTCCTTTTCCAAAAGCGGTAACTGGAACATTCTCTTTCTCAAGGAACTGAGTTACCTCTTGAATAAACTGTTCATAATAAGGCAAAGCCTCGTCAAATAATGGCTGAATCTTACTATTATCAAGTTCTGTATAATGGTGTGCGAACTGCTTTCTAATGTCAACTGTTTCATTAACATATCGTTGAGTAGATTTCGAAATAACACCTTCTAGTTCAAGAATATCGATGACATCTTTATAATTTCCTGGATCCCTCAAGATAAAACCATCAATAATCATATTACCTATATCCACAGATGATTCAATTAACATTTGTGCGATACGTTCAAATGCATAATGATTTCCTTTATTCGATTCATAATCTTTAATTAATTGATTTAAGTAAGTTAATTTTAAAATAAGCTGATCTTTATCTACAAAATACATATCCTTCACCTCTTAATATGTCTATCATATCACAGTTTTGCATAGGTCTTCATTTGTCGTTATACTTAATTAAAAATACAAGATAAAAGGAGTTCTACTCTTATGATAGATATGTACTTATATGATGATGAAGAACAAAGCCAAGTACAGTTTGTAGGCTTTGTAGGTGAACATAGCCGTTATGATTTAATGCTCGTTCAAACAGATCGTCATTACGGTAAGACACTTGTGCTAAATATGCAAACAAACAAATTCGGTATTATCGGGACAGATGATATTGAAGAAGAAGGATATATCGCGCATATTCTAGGTGTGAGTCAAGAAGAAAGTGATGAAATCATTGAATATCTTAATCAAGTCATTCAATAATTACTATTTTAAAAGCTGTGAAAAAATCTCTTCTCTTAGATTTCTTCACAGCTCATTTTATTAATTCTATAGTTACTCATCTTGGTGCTTAACTTCCTGAATGGTAGGTTTAATTTTAACATCATGCAATTTATCTTCAGAATCAGACAAAATAACATCCTCTTCATCATGATTTAATTGTTGTACCTCTTTGTTAGATAAATGACGTAAAACAAAATAAGGACAACCGAAATTGCAATATTCTAATATATAATCTTGAATACTCGAAAAACGTTTCGAGATTTCAGCTTTTTTATTCGTATCCTTATAGAAACCTTTTAATCGTAATTGATCATATCCAAAATCCCCTACAATAAAATCATACTTATCTAATATATCTGAATATCTCGATGCAAATAATTCTTCATCAAAGCATGATCTATATTCTTCAATGATTTCAAAATATTGTTGACCTATCTTAATCATAATTTGTCACCTTTAACTCGTATAATAAAAACTTAGATTACACAATTCAATTTAAAATGTGCAACCTAAGTCTCTAAAAACTTAATCTAAACCGTTTAATTGTTCAAATTAATTTTGTTGTAATTTTTCTTCACCTAAACGGTGTTTTTCTTTAGCCGCTTCATTTACTTGTTCGTCGGCATGATAAGAACTACGTACCATTGGGCCAGCTTCACAGTGTTTGAAACCTTTGTCCATAGCTACTTTTCTTAATTTACCAAATTCTAATGGTGTATAGTATTTTTCAACTTTTAAATGCTTACGTGATGGTTGTAAATATTGACCAATTGTTAAAATGTCTACATCATTTGCACGAAGATCATCCATTGTTTCATAAATCTCTTCAATCGTTTCTCCTAAACCAACCATTAAGCTTGATTTAGTAGGAATATCTGGTTGCAATTCTTTAGAACGACGTAAGAACTCTAATGTTCTTTCATATGTTGCACGTGCACGAACTCTTGGTGTTAAACGACGTACTGTTTCGATATTATGGTTTAAGATATCAGGTTTAGAAGCCATTAATGTTTCAAGTGCTTCATAGTCACCACCCATGTCTGATGGTAAGATTTCAATTGTAGTGAATGGATTACGTTCACGTACTTTACGTACTGTTTCAGCATATACGTTAGAACCTGCATCTCTTAAGTCATCACGTGCAACTGCAGTGATAACAACGTGTTTTAAATTCATTAACTCAACTGATTCTGCAACACGTTCTGGTTCATTTAAGTCTAGTTCATTAGGTAATCCAGTTTTAACTGCACAGAAACGACATGCTCTTGTACATACTGCACCTAAAATCATAAATGTAGCAGTACGTCTAGCACCCCAACATTCATGTATATTTGGACACTTTGCTTCTTCGCAAACAGTGTGTAAGTTCTTTTCACGCATCATCTTCTTGAGGCCAATATAGTTTTCGTTCGTGTTAAGCTTAATTTTCAACCAATCTGGTTTACGTAAGATTTCTTCATTTTTAGTAGCCATAACCACGTATACCCTCCTGTATAATATATCTTTTCCTATTATAACGAAATTTACATTAAATTAAAACGTAATAAACCACAAATTTCAACCTTGAATTTAATTCTATTCTATACATAATTTATTTGTGTTATTCTATTGCAGTCTCAATAACTTATCTTTAAAGATATCTCTAAGGAACTGAGGCATAATATAATCAATTGACTTCCCTTTCAATATAGGGAAATATCTACCAAACGTATACATATCAACTGTTCCTAAAGTGTATATTTTATCATCAACTACCGCTTCACCATTAACAAAGAATCTATTTTCTGACTGGATAAAACCGCAATTATATAAAATATAGCCTCCAAATATATCTCCTCTAAAACCTAGTCCTTGAGCATGTTCATGCATATATTCTTGCTTCTGACTTTTTTCAATTACTTTTTTCAATTCACTACCTGTCAAACGTACGCGCACTAGATTAATTGGATGTGGCAACATTTTATGAATATCATATTCCGTTAGTCTATCCGCTTCAATTCCTTTTACAATTAAACCAGCATTTATGATAGTACAATCTGTATTAGTAAATTCAAATACACTTTCAGCTAATAAATAAGTCGTTTTAGTAATGACATCTGTTTTACTATTTAAGTTGATAGGATAATCAATCACCGGTTCACTCATCAATGCCTTTCCTTCTGACTCATAATCTGTTTCAACCATAGGTAATGTTTCAACCGGATAAATAATCGCTTCTTTACTAACAACCTTTTTATTTTCAATAGTTAAATTAACTTCACCTAAATAATAACCATATTTACCAGCAGCTGCCATAAGTACGCCATTATTCATTTCACCCTCATCAAAATGATGGTGTGTATGACTCCCAAAAATCACATCAATTTCAGGAATCTCTTGGCATAACTTTTCATCAAAAAAGATGCCTACATGACTCATCACAATAAGTACATCATAATTACCCTGTTGATTAGCGATTTCATCTTTAATCGCTTCTAAAGGATCCGTTACAATCCAATCAAGAGCTCTGTAAAATGGTGTGAAAGGTGCTGTTGCCGCTACAAATAAAATACGTACGCCTTCAATTTCTTTAATACATGATGAGGCTATGTTATGAGGTAACTTCCCTTCTTCATCGATAACATTTGTACAAATGACGTTAAATGTCGCATTATTATATAAATTATTTAATGCTTCATGAGAGATGGTCATACCTTCATTATTACCTATCGTCGCAATATCACACTGAGCCTCATTAAGCAAGTCGATATTCTTGCGACCTATCGTTGCTTGAGTCACTGGTGCTGATAAATCCACATGGTCGCCTATATCTAAATAGAGTGAGGGATGTTGAAGTTTGGGTCTATGTTCTGCCATATAAGATGTTATACGTGCATATTCGTTTAAATGACTATGAATATCGTTCGTGTGAAAAATGGTTAACTTCACTTAAATTCCCCCTATATTTATTTAAAGAAAAGATTTAATAATTAAGTATACACCCATTATCAACATAACCGTACGTAATAGCGTTACAACAGTTTCAGATTTAATCGAGTGGTTAACACGTACTCCAATTTGGGCGCCGATATAACTTGAAATAATAAGAATTATAGAATATGACCATGCAACATGTCCTTGTAAAATGTGACCTATAGAACTCATAACACTTGAAAAGAAAATCATCATCATGCTTGTACCAACTGCAACGTGTGGTGGAAATCTGAAAACAATTAACATTAGTGGTGTCATTAATGCGCCACCACCAATTCCGAATAGACCTGTTAAAATACCAATGAACAGTGTCGCAACAAATGCAAATAAAGGTGGTACGCTATAGTGATATGTCTTTCCTTCAGAATCAACATACGTTTTACGATATTTCTCTTTATCAAAAATCTTAAACGGTTTGATTTTATGTCTCACCATTAAAATAATTGAAACAATAATCATAAAAATACCGAAGTATAAATTGAAAGACTCTAAAGTAAGATATCTACTTAAAAACGAACCTAACAATGAACCTGGTAATAATCCAAACAAGAAGATAGAACCATTTTTAATATCTACCTGCTTCGTCTTTAAGTAGCCTAAGGATGAAGATAAGCCTGTGACGATTAGAATCACCGATGATGTTCCTATCGCTATTTGTGGTGTAATACCATGTAAAACATCGTGTGTAACGCCCAAGTATACCAGTGTTGGAACAATAATGATCCCACCACCAATACCTACTAATGACCCTAAAATAGCAGAGAAAAGGCCGATAAGCACTAATAAAATAATTGTCACTAACATTATATTTCGCCTCTTAGAATAATTTTAATTGTTGCGGAGCTAAACCTGTGTATTCAATATCTAACATATCCTGATATGTTTTAGCGTTTTGAGCAGCATGCCCACCCGAGTTATTATTAAATACGACATAAACCTTTTTAGCTTTTTGTTCTATAATTCTAACTTTATTAGCTAAATCGGTAAGCTCTTCTTTGTTGTAGTTATATAAGTATCTCACATCACGCCACTCTTGGTCGGTCATGTCTTTTTTGGTCCAGCCTTGTCTATTTCTTCCATGATAGCGTACAAAAGCCGTCTCAGTAGTAATACGATTAACTAGTGGTATTGAGCCTTCGCGCACTTGTGGCTCATCTACTACTGAATGGATAATGTGGTGCTCAGTTAAAAATGACAGCGTTTGTTCCTTAAATTGATCGTTAAACCATGATTGATGTCGAAACTCGACACAAATCGGTACATCATCCAATTGTTGACGAACATACAAGATATATTTGATATTTTGTGCCGTACAATCAAACCAAGGTGGAAATTGAACTAAGACCATAGCTAGTTTGTGATGATCTATAAGTGGTTGTAGCATTTGTTTGAATTGCTCGAATAATTCACTTCTTGTTTCTGCGTAATCTTTATAATCTGCATGTAGTGTAAGTGCTTGATGAATCTTCACTATAAATTCAAAACGATCAGGTGTTTCTTTAATCCATTTCATGATATTTCTTTCAGGTTGGATGGCGTAGTAAGATGCATCAAGTTCAACGATTGGAAAGTGACTAGCGTATGTTTGCAACTTATCTGATTGTCGTTCTAAATCCTCATATAAAGAATCGTGATCTCCCCATCCAGTAAGACCTATATTTATCATTTTTATCACCAGCTATATGATACCATATTCAATTTTATGATATCACTTGTTCTATATCATCTTTACATTATCTTATTATTTTCGGAAATGTTGCATTCTCATGCACACTCTATTTTTCTAAAAATCATCGAACAACCGTTAATAATGTTTTTACTTGTTCAACAAGTCGATCCATCAATTGATTGACATGTTGTGACGTAGCTAAACGTGGCGATTGACCACTCCACATATGCGTCCATTCACGATGCCCTGTGGAAGCGGCTGTCTTTCTAATAGAATTAGTTAGTTGATTTTGTACAGGATATGGCGGTATGTTCCCTTCGTATTGTTTCATCGTCTCTACAAATTCATTGTTGATACCGCGTGCTGATTTACCACTAAATACGTCAGTGACTATTGTATCAGTCTCTTTACTATGAAGCACTGCTTGTTTAACTAATTGATTTGCGCCACTTTCTTCAGTAGTTAAGAAAGCGGTTCCCATTTGTACACCTTGTGCACCTAGTATCTGACTAGCTAATATACCACGACCATCCATAACACCACCTGCAGCAACAACTGGTATCGATACATGATCAACTATCTGTGGTATTAAACTCATTGTTCCTATGAGCGGTTCACGCTGATTGTTGGTTGTTAAAAATGACCCCCTATGTCCACCTGCTTCACTGCCTTGAGCAACTACAATATCCATACCTGCATGCTCATTTGCAATTGCCTCATCTACAGTAGTAGCTGTACCAATTAAAGTAATTTTAGCACCTTTTAATTGTTCAATGATTTCTTTTGACGGGATACCAAAGGTGAAACAACATACTGGTACTCTATATTTAATCACAGTTTGAATTGCACTTTTAAATTGTTGTTCTTCAGAAATATTGACTACTGGCTCTTCAAGATTTAATGCCTTACGATAGGGTTTCAGCCAAGCATTCATATGTTCGACTTGTTCATTAGTGTATGATTGATGACTTGGTACAAACAAATTCACACCAAATGGTTGTGATGTTAATCCTTGCACTTTTTGAATTTCTTGCTCTAACTTTTTTGTAGTAAAGTAGCCCGCTCCAATACAGCCTAAACCACCTTTATTACTTACAGTTGCAACAAGTTCCGCAGTTGTACTACCAGCCATACCTGCTTGAATAATAGGATATTGAATATTTAAAGATTGCGTTAGTTGATTGTTATACCACATTTAAAATCACCTTTTCTTTATTTTAGGGTAATTACTATGCTTATTTCACTTAAATAATTATTCAAAGTATTCCCTACTCCCATTTTCAGTAAACTTTGCTAATTTTTGAAAAAATAAAAGCAAGGACTGAACTTATGTAAAGTTAGCCTTGCTTATAAAATGATGATTTTACAATAGTGCACTTGTTAAAAAGATAATTATTTAATTATGCAGACATCACATATTTATGTATTTCAAAAAGATATTTAAAATTAGGAAAGTTTCTAAATTTGATACTTATCTAATTATTAATTTTTAAATCGAAATCAAAAATAAAAATTGCCATAAACACAAAATCATTGGTCGAAATACTAGACCGGGAAATTTGCCTCTTTTATTCCATAACACTACGTCAACAATGAAATAAATGACAATTAAAAACGCTGAGATTAAAAACATAAAGCCTCCAAACCCTAACAAATTATCAGTAGTTTTGGTCAATTCTTGCGCCATCATCCATTCCTTACTATGTATAAATCTTACTTTAGCTGACCAAGCAACTATTAGAAAAGCAGCTCCAATTGAACCTGACCATGCAATTATATTAGCCGATTGCAATTCGTCTTTCATATCTTTCATTTCTTGCTTGGTAACTTTGTTAGTTTTACCGTGACCAGTTTTCACAAATTCTAATTTTGTTTTGAATGGCCGTTTTACCAAATAATGACTCGATAAATAACACATCAATAAAAAAGGAAGAAGTGTTACGACAAAAACCAAGTTGTAAGTATGAATATCTTCTCCTGTAAAATGTATTAACAATTCAAGTAATGATGAATAAATTAAGAATATTCCTAAATACCAAATCTTCTTTTTCTTTTGTATTTGTCTTAGACTGACCATTGCTATAAAGATTAAGCCAATTGAACCTAAAAATATAGCAAGATATTCAATAATGATAATCAACGAATACCATTTCGCATAAAAGTCAAACATTGTAAAGTCCTCTCACAACATGTATTTTGTTAAATCAATTACTTTTAAATATTATATAAAATTATATCATAATAAAAATAAACATTTAATATAAATAAGTGTTAACTATTTAGAGATAAAAAAGCACCAAAGCATTCACTTAGTTGGAACACTTTGGTACTTGTTATTGTTATTAAGAAAAAGTTGGTGATATAGGTTAAATTAACCGATAGAGCCTTCCATTTCGAATTTAATTAAACGGTTCATTTCTACTGCATATTCCATTGGTAATTCTTTAGTGAATGGTTCAATGAAGCCCATAACGATCATTTCTGTCGCTTCTTCTTCTGAAATACCACGGCTCATTAAGTAGAATAATTGTTCTTCTGATACTTTAGAAACTTTCGCTTCATGTTCTAATGAAATATTGTCATTGAATACTTCATTATAAGGAATAGTATCTGAAGTAGATTCGTTATCTAAAATTAAAGTATCACATTCAATATTAGAACGTGCACCTTTCGCTTTACGTCCGAAGTGAACGATACCACGATAGATAACTTTACCACCATTTTTAGAAATAGATTTAGATACGATTGTTGAAGATGTGTTTGGTGCTTTATGAATCATTTTAGCACCAGCATCTTGTACTTGACCTTTACCAGCAAAGGCGATAGATAATGTACTACCTTTCGCACCTTCACCTAAAAGAACACAGTTTGGATATTTCATCGTTAACTTAGAACCTAAGTTGCCGTCAACCCATTCCATGTTACCATTCTCATGAACAAACGTACGTTTTGTAACTAAGTTATAAACGTTGTTAGCCCAGTTTTGAATTGTAGTATAACGTACGTGTGCATCTTTATGAACGATGATTTCAACTACTGCTGAGTGTAATGAACTTGTTGTATAAACAGGTGCAGTACAACCTTCAACGTAGTTTACTGAAGCACCTTCATCAGCAATAATTAATGTACGTTCGAATTGACCCATGTTCTCTGAGTTAATACGGAAGTATGCTTGTAATGGTGTATCTAATTTAACATTCTTAGGTACATAGATGAATGAACCACCTGACCATACTGCTGAGTTTAATGCTGCGAATTTGTTATCAGCTGCTGGAACAACAGAAGCAAAGTATTCTTTAAATAGTTCTTCGTTTTCACGTAAAG
Organism: Staphylococcus sp. HMSC62B09; assembly: GCF_001839115.1. NCBI lineage: Bacteria > Bacillati > Bacillota > Bacilli > Caryophanales > Staphylococcaceae > Staphylococcus > Staphylococcus sp. HMSC62B09. The sequence continues at coordinate 150,340 of NZ_KV840121.1, read as the reverse complement.
CACTATCAGTATCTTTAAAGATGATACCTTTTTCTTCTAATTCTTTTTCCATATTATGATATACAACTTCTGATTCATATTGAGCAGAAACACCTGCTAAATATTTTTGTTCAGCTTCTGGAATACCTAATTTATCAAATGTACGTTTAATTTCTTCAGGCACCTCGTCCCATGAACGTTGAGTATGCTCTGAAGGTTTAACGTAGTATGTGATGTCATCAAAGTTTAATTCTGATAAATCGCCACCCCATTGAGGCATTGGCATTTTGTAGAATAATTTTAAAGCTTTTAATCTGAAGTCGAGCATCCATTCAGGCTCTTCCTTCATTTTTGAAATTTCTCTAACGATATTTTCTGTTAAACCACGTTCTGATCTGAAAATGGAAACATCCTCATCGTGGAAACCATATTTATAATCTCCAACATCAGGTGCTTTTTTAGCCATTTCAATCACTCCTTAAATATATTTAAAACGACGTGCGTGAGATTTTTAATATTCATTATTGTCTATTGCCATTGTAACAATATGCAACCTTCATAAAAAGTCAAAAGTGTAAAAAGTTAAAGTTGGACTTTAGAAATTGCTATCTATCATCACTATAAAGTTTCACATACGACTAAAGTTTACTCTTCTGTCGTACCTTCTGCTTTACCTTCCTTTTCAACTGTTCCTTTTTCAAGTGCTTTCCAGGCTAATGTTGCACACTTGATGCGTGCTGGGAATTGAGATACACCTTGTAGTGCTTCAATATCTCCCATTTCTTCAGTGATTTCATAGTCTTCACCAAGCATCATCTTAGTAAATTCTTGACTCATTTGCATTGCTTCACCTAGAGAATGACCTTTTACAGCTTCAGTCATCATAGATGCACTAGACATCGAAATAGAACAACCTTCTCCTTCGAATTTAGCATCATTAATAATGCCATTTTCAATATCAAACGTTAATCTGATACGGTCACCACAAGTAGGATTGTTCATGTCTACAGTCATTGAGCCATTGTCCAAAACGCCTTTATTTCTAGGATTCTTATAATGATCCATAATTACAGATCGATAAAGTTGATCTAAATTATTAAAATTCATAAGAGAAAAACTCCTTCGTTTGTTTCAATGCTTCAACAAGTTGGTCTACATCTTCTTTAGTATTGTATACATAGAAGCTTGCACGTGCAGTAGATGATACATTCAACCATTTCATTAACGGTTGTGCACAATGGTGTCCAGCTCTTACAGCAACACCTTCTGTATCTACTGCTGTAGCAACATCATGTGGATGGATATCAGCCAAATTAAATGTGATAACACCGGCACGACGTTCTTTTGGAGGACCATAAATTTCAAGTCCTTCAATAGATGACATTTGTTCATAGGCGTATTCTGTTAATGCTTTTTCATGTTCATGAATAGCATCAAAGCCTAATTTCTCAATGTAGCGAATGGCTTCACCTAATCCAATTGCTTGAGCGATAATAGGTGTACCAGCTTCAAATTTAGTAGGTAAATCTGCCCATGTAGCGTCATATTTACTTACAAAGTCAATCATATCTCCACCAAATTCAGCTGGTTCCATTTCTTTTAATAAATCACGTTTACCATATAACACACCGATGCCAGTAGGTCCTAACATTTTATGACCACTGAAACTGAAGAAATCAGCGTCTAAATCTTGAACATCTATTTTCATGTGAGGTGCTGATTGTGCACCATCGACACTAATAATTGCACCATGCTCATGGGCAAGTTTAGCAATTTCTTTGACATCATTAATTGTACCTAACACATTAGACACATGTGCTATTGCTACAATTTTAGTATTATCATTTATTGTCGCTTTAACATCCTCAAGTCTTAATTCACCCTCATCTGTCATTGGAATGAATTTTAATGAGGCATTTTTACGTTTAGCTAATTGTTGCCATGGAACAATATTGGCATGGTGTTCCATTTCAGTAACAACTATTTCGTCGCCTTCTTCAACATTGGCATCTCCGTAACTGCGCGCAACAATATTGATTGCTGCAGTTGTTCCTCTAGTAAAGATGACTTCTTCAAAGTATTTAGCGTTAATGAAACGTCTTACAGTCTCACGAGCACCTTCGTATCCGTCAGTAGCAAGTGAACCAAGTGTATGAACACCACGGTGTACATTTGAATTATAACGTTTATAATAATCATCCAATACGTTCAACACTTGAACAGGTGTTTGACTGGTAGCTGTAGAATCCAGGTATGCTAATCTTTTTCCATTAACTTTTTGATCTAATATTGGAAAATCTTTGATGATTTCCTCAACATTTAATGAAGTTTCGGCCACTTTTTTCACGACCTTTCTAATATTAAAAATCTCTTTTAGATTTATATGTTTATTTATTTACTTTAAGTTCAATTACTTCTCTTAATTGACGTTTAACGTCTTCAATTGGTAATTCACGCACTACAGGATCTAAGAAACCATGAATTACTAATCGTTCAGCTTCTTTTTGAGAAATACCACGACTCATTAAGTAGTAAAGTTGCTCAGGGTCAACTCGGCCAACAGACGCTGCGTGTCCTGCTTCTACATCATCTTCATCAATTAATAAGATTGGATTGGCATCGCCTCTTGCATTCTCAGAAAGCATTAAGACACGTGACTCTTGGTTAGCGATAGATTTTGTACCACCATGTTTAATATATCCAATACCATTAAATACAGATGATGCATTTTCACGCATAACACCGTGTTTTAAGATGTAACCATTAGTTTCTTTACCGTATTGAACAATTTTAGATGTTAAGTTGATTTTTTGGTCACCTGTACCGATAACAACTGATTTAAGTTCACTTGTTGAACGGTCACCAATTAAATTAGTTGTATTATCAATGATTTGATTACCTTCATTCATTAGACCTAATGCCCAATTGATTGATGCATCTGCAACAGTAGTACCACGACGAATGATATGACCAGTAAATCCTTTATCTAAATAGTCAACTGAGCCATAAGTGATATTTGAATTAGCACCGGCAATAACTTCTGAAACAATATTTAATTGGTTACCTTCACCACTTGCAGTTGATAAATAGTTCTCAACATACGTTACTTCAGCGCTTTCCTCAGTAACAATGATCACGTGGTTAAAGAAACTAGCATTATTATCATCATGTAACACAACATATTGAATTGGATCTTCAACAACTACATTTTTAGGCACATAAACAAACACGCCACCATTAATTAAAGCTGTATGCAATGCAGTTAAACGATGTTCATCAACACTCACTGCATCTGTCATTAAATATTTTTGAACTAACTCCCCGTGATTAATTAAAGCTTCTGATAATCCTTCAATTATCACACCATTTTTTTGTGCTTGATCTGATACTTGAGTATAAGCTAAAGCATTATTATGTTGAACAACTAAATTTTTAGTGTTTTCAACGTCTATAATTTTTTTAATAGCTTCTGGAAGCTCTGATAAATTACTGAAAGATTGACCTTTAACTTCATGTTGTTTAAATGAATCAAAGTCCCATTTTCTTAATTTAGTTTTATCTGGTTTTGGCATTTCTAAAGTTTCTGTTAATTTCAACGCTTTTTGACGTAACTCAGTCATCCAAGAAGGTTCATTGTGCGCTTTAGAATAATCAACAAGTTGTTCCTCAGAAATGTTTAAAGTTTCAGTTGTCATAACTCTCTTTTCCTCCTACTTGATGAAAAATTTTAGCGACTGTAGATATTTCGTATACTTAAATGATTAAGTTTATACGATGTCTAAGTCTCACATATTTAATCGTTGATATTAATGCAATGTTTCACATTAACACCATGTTTCTAGTTTCATCATTTAAAATAAACGATTGCTAGATTATTCTTTAGCACCGAATTCTTCTTTAACCCATTCATAACCTTCTTCTTCAAGACGTTTAGCTAGTTCAGGACCTCCTGATTTAACTACTTTACCACCGTACATAACATGTACTTTGTCTGGTGTGATGTAGTTTAATAAACGTTGATAGTGTGTAATCATTAAAGCACCAAATTCTTCGCCACGCATTTCGTTGATACCTTTAGATACAACTTTTAATGCGTCAATGTCTAAACCTGAGTCGATTTCATCTAGGATGGCAAATTTTGGTTCTAACATCATTAATTGTAAGATTTCGTTACGTTTTTTCTCACCGCCAGAGAAACCTTCATTTAAGTAACGTTGTGCCATATCTTTATCGATATCTAAGAAATCCATTTCTTTATCTAATTTTTTGATAAATTGCATTAAGTTGATTTCTTGTCCTTCTTCACGTTTCGCGTTAATAGCTGAACGCATGAAGTCAGCATTTGTCACACCAGTAATTTCTGATGGATATTGCATTGCTAAGAACAGACCAGCTTTTGCTCTTTCATCAACTTCTAATTCTAAAATATTAACGCCATCTAGTAACACTTCACCTTGAGTTACTTCGTATGATGGATGTCCCATAATCGCTGATGATAATGTTGATTTACCAGTACCATTTGGTCCCATAATTGCATGTATTTCACCTGTATTAATAGTTAAATTAACACCTTTTAAAATTTCTTTATCTTCAATAGACACATGTAGGTCTTTAATTTCTAATGTTGATGACATTTATATTCCCTCCGTAAAATATAAAGTTTTCTTAACTAGTTTATAATAATTTTAATTTGTAGTCAAAAAGACTTTGTGTACTTTAATACACTTCATTATAACGTAAATAGCCCTTAATATAAACTTATTAAAACTCTAAATTATAGTGATTATCTATCTAAAATAATTTTTATTTGATACTCAATTTTTTCTCGCAACTGATAATCAAAGGCTTATTGTTCTCAATAGAAATATTTCCGACACAAATGTTATTAATTTAGCGCGATTTTTATAAAAATTATATTTTTACAAACTGAATATTTTATAATTATTCAAAATTCTGTTATGATGCTATTTAATTGAAAGGAGACATTCATGCAAAATTTTAAATGGATAAATATATTAAAAGGGTTTGGTATGGGAACAAGCGATTTAGTTCCTGGAATAAGTGGAGGAACCATTGCCTTACTATTAGGCATATATGATGGATTCATTTCTTCAATTAGTGGCTTATTCTCAAAACGATTTTGGCCTAGTTTAAAGTTTTTATTTCCTATTTTAATAGGTATGGCTTTAGCTATCGGTATATTAAGTAATCTAATCAATTATTTATTAGAACATCACCAAGTAATTACAATGTTCTTCTTTACCGGTTTAATTATTGGTATCATCCCTTATTTACTAAGAACTGTGAAATTTAATAAAACGTTTAAAGCAAAACATTATAGCATTATGGTAGTAGGCATTATCATTTTAGTAGTAATTACATTAATGAATTCAGGTAATCAAAGTGCTGATACATCACTAGATTTATCATTCGGTCTTATTATTAAATATTTCTTAGCTGGTGCGTGTGCTTCAAGCGCAATGTTATTACCTGGTATTTCCGGATCGTTTATGCTACTAGTATTTGGTGCTTATGGAACAATTATGTTAGCCATTGCTGATTTAGTTAAATTGAATTTCGATGGCCTACCATTATTAATTGTTGTAGGATTAGGTGTGTTAGCAGGGTTTTTATTATCAAGTCGTATTATTAAATACTTCTTACATCATCATTTCTATACCACATTCGCATTAATAACTGGATTCGTTATCGGCTCCATATATGCTGTATTCCCTGGTCTTCCTCAAACTGGTATTGAGTGGACACTTTCAATCATCACTTTAATCATTGGATTTGCAGCTAGTTATTGGATTGGTCAAATTACTGATGATAATGTGTAATTAATTTTAAAATATTATATAAATATTTATAATGAAACGGACCCATAAGGTTAATCTAATGGGCCCGTTTTTCTGTTAAATTAAAATTCATTTTAAATTGAAAGCGCAAGTGCTGAGCACTTACGCTTTATGATATAGACAAATTATTTGTTATCGTTATTACCTTTTACTTTATCGATAAGGTCGTTAGCTTTATTTTTAACGTTTTCAACTGCTTCTTTGGCTTTACCAGAAGCTTTATCGTTTTGACCTTCTTTTTCTAAATCTTTATTGTCAGTTGCGTTACCAACAGTTTCTTTTAAGCTACCTTTTGCTTGTTCAAATTTATCTTCAGCCATTTAAAATTCCTCCTTGATTGTCTGTATCTTCACTTAATGATTAAATACCCCTATAATCTTATCATTAAACACCTTATTCATAAATTTTATATATTATAGAATATTTTCATTCTATTGAATAATTCTTATATAATGACACTGTAACAATAAAATTAAAGGGGGTATATGATGAAATTTATTAATTTTACCGCTATGACTGAAAGTGGTTTAACTAAAAAAGTAAATCGCTTTTTAGAGGAGAACCCGTATATCGAAGTTATTAAATTTGATTATACAATGGGATCTGGTGGACAAGGCGTCGGTATATTGTATAAGGACAGAAAATCTTTCTAAATAATAGAAACTCCGTAATCAAAATGGTTACGGAGTTTCTTTCATTATTATTTCGCTGGTACAACTGCACCTTTATATTTGTCTTTAATGAAATCTTGGATTTCTTTAGATTGTAACACTTCAATTAAAGCTTTAATTTTTTCATCATCTTTATGTCCTTTTTGAACTGCGATTAAGTTAGCATAAGGGTTGTTATTTGGTTTTTCAATAGCAATTGAATCTTTTTGAGGGCTTAAGCCTTGATCAATCGCATAGTTAGAGTTGATGATTGCAGCATCTACATCTTCATTTTGATAGATTTTTGGAAGATATTCTGCTGATTGTTTACTGTTGAATTTAATGTCTTTTTTGTTTTCAGTGATATCTTCGAATTTAGCATCTTCGATTTTTACACCTTTTTTAATTTTAATTAATCCTTCATCAACAAAGAATTTTAAGAAACGTCCTTGTTCAGCTGGGTTATTTGATACATAAACTGTTGCACCTTTAGGAAGGTCTTTTAAACTTTTATATTTTTTAGAGTAAACAGCCATTGGTTCTAAGTGAACTTTACCTGCGTCTTCAATTTTGTATCCTTTTTCTTTACTTTCAGTTTTTAAATAAGGTACATGTTGGAAATAGTTAGCATCCAATTCACCTTTATCTAATAATTTGTTTGGCGTAGTGTAATCATTAATTGTTTTAATTTCTAAGTCATAGCCTTTCTTTTTAAGTAAAGGTTTAGCCTTTTCAAGAATTTCAGCGTGAGGTGCTGGAGATGCGCCTACAACAATTTTTTTATCTTTATCCCCACTACCATTACCACAAGCTGCTAAAACGACTGTTAATGTTAATACTAAAAATAAGCTTAAAAGTTTTTTCATTGAATCATTCCTCTTTTCTTTTAGCGTTTGTCAATTTTATTTGTAATCCAATCCCCAATAAATTGAATTATAAATACGATAATTAAAATAAATACAGTTGAAACTAAAATGACATCGTTTTGGTTACGAGTGAAACCTGTTAAGTAAGCTAAGTTACCTAAACCACCTGCACCAATTACACCTGCAATTGCAGTAGAACCAACTAATGCGATTGCTGTTACAGTAATACCTGAAACTAGTGCTGGCATTGCCTCAGGTAGTAATACTTTTCGGACAACTGTCCAAGTACTAGCTCCCATTGACCAAGCCGCTTCGATAACACCTTTATCTATTTCTTTGAAGGCAATTTCTACTAATCTTGCATAGAATGGTGCTGCACCAATAACTAGAGCTGGTAAGGCACCAGTTGGACCACTTATTGTTCCAAGGATCACACTTGTAAATGGAATTAATAACAAGATTAAAATGATAAATGGAATCGCTCGGAATAAGTTAACAATAAATGAAACGATGCTATAAAAGACTCTAGCACCTTTAGAATTACTCTTAGCTGATAAGAATAATAATACTCCTAAAATCAATCCAAAAATAAATGCGAAAATAGTTGAAACTACAGTCATATATAATGTTTCATAAATGGCTTGCCATACTTCAGGCCATTGGACGTTAGGCATTGTAATCATCTCTTTAAAAATATCACCATAAGATTTATCCATGCTTAACCACCTCCACATTTACATGTTGCTGATGTAAATCTTCTTTAAATGTCTCAAACTCTGTTTCAGCAATATGTGGAATATGAACCACCAAGAACCCGACAGAACCACCACGGGTATTTTTTATGTTTGCTTCAAGAATATTTATATCAATGTTATGCGTTTTACTTATGTAAGATACAACTGGTTCAGTCGTATTACCACCATTGAAATTAAGTCTAACAATGTATGCATCTGAATCTAATGGTTCTAGATGTTTGATTGATTCTTCAAAATCATCATCCAAATCATCTTTCACAAATCGTCTTGTAACTTCATGTTGTGGATTTTCAAATACTTGCGTTACTTTACCTTGCTCAATTACACGTCCACTTTCCATAACGGCTACTTCATCACAAACACGTCTGATAACATGCATTTCATGAGTGATAATCACGATTGTAAGGTTTTCACGTTCTTTAATTTTTAGCAGTAGGTCTAAAATCTCATCTGTTGTTTGTGGATCTAATGCGCTTGTAGCTTCGTCACATAAGAGGACGTCAGGTTCATTAGCCAAAGCTCTTGCAATACCCACACGTTGTTTCTGCCCACCTGATAATTCTGATGGATAAGCATTTTCTCTGCCATTTAAACCAACAAGGTCAATTAATTCTTTCGCCCTTTCATTTGCTTTGGTTTTAGAATACCCTGCAATTTCTAAAGGGAACGTGATATTTCGAAGTACTGTTCGTGACCATAATAAATTAAAGTGTTGGAATACCATACTTACTTTTTGTCGTTTTCTTCTTAATTCTGCTTTTGAAAGTTTGTTAATATTATCGCCATCTATAATAATATCGCCAGAAGTAGGTTCTTCTAAATTATTGAACATTCTGATTAACGTACTTTTACCAGCACCAGAGAATCCGATAACTCCGAAAATAGAGCCCGTTTCTATATTTAAGTTAACGTTATCAACTGCTAGTACATCTTTATCTTTAGTGTGATAACGTTTTACAACTTGATTTAACTCAATCACGTTTAGTGCCTCCTTAAAAATCATTATGTAATTAAAAAATGCTTTCTCACTTTAGCAAAGTTGAGAAAGCATTGATTCATCTTTCTCTCATCTTCTAAAGTAATCAACTTTATGTGAATTGGCACCATTTCTATAACTAGACGGTTGCCGGGCTTCATAGGGCACATCCCTCCACCTCTCTTGATAAGAATTTTCGCACTATTTAATTAATTTATATCCTACCATTGCACTATAATTTCGTCAATAATTATTTTAACTTTTCTAACAAATAAGGAACAGATTGAAAAGCATAGATTCTATCTATTTCTATATCTTTATTCATTACTATTAGAACAGGAACTGACATAATTTTGTTACGCTCACTATATTTAGGATGGTAATTCAAATCGATTTTTTTAACGGGTAATTGTAGTATTTCATTCGCAATATCTAGCATTCGCTCTGACATTTTACAAGTACCACACATCGGTGTGTATCCAAAAATTAGATGTTTTTCTTTATTAAAATTCTCACAAATATCTTCTATTTCTACAGATTTACTCATGCATGATTACTAACCTTTCAGTCGTTAAATTAGGAATTAGACGTTTCTCTTTACGAACTGTAAAACCATGTTTACTCATTACATGCGCAAGATAGTTCTTTGGGCATCTAGCTACCTCACAAAATGTTTTATCCACATAGATATGTTCACATTCGCTAAGATGACGTTTAAACCATTTTCTTATCTTTTCACCTTCGTCATCTGAGTCTGCTAGAACAAAGACTTGCTTATCATATAATGTTTCAATCATGTCATCTAATTTATCAATACTCATTGTACCATGCGTACAAATAATATTTATAGGTTCAGCGATGACTTGTTGTACTCTCTTCTTATCAGATTTGCCTTCAACAATAATAACTTTATTTAAAATTGCCATGATAATCCACCTTCTAAGTCGATAATAAACAATCAGTTACTTTTTCACAGAACGCTAATAGATTAAACATTATTTACGATTACTTAACATTTTATATCAACAAAGTATAAATTTTAAAATTTGTTGATTATTATTTACAAAAAATAGGCAAAATAAAAACTCCATGACCGCAATCAAGGAGTTTAAATTAATTATTCACCAATCATTTCTTTGTATTGATCAGCTGATAATAAATCATCTAATTGGCTTTCATCGCTAAGTTCAACTTTAACCATCCATGCTTTCTCATATGGTGATTCGTTAACAAACTCAGGACTATCTTCTAATTCTTCATTTGATTCAACAACTTTACCAGATACTGGCGCATATAATTCAGAAACAGTTTTAACTGATTCTACACTACCAAAAGTATCCCCTTCGTTGATTTCGTCATCAACTTCTGGTAATTCAACGAATACGATATCACCTAATTCACCTTGTGCGTATTCAGTAATACCAATTGTTACTGTGTTGCCTTCAACTTTTACCCATTCATGTTCTTTAGAATATTTTAATTCGCTCGGTACTGCCACGAGAATCCCCTCCTAAAATTAATTACAATTTAATGATGCCATACCGTAAGTTTTCATTCAACTATTAAAACAAAAAGTTACAATAATTTATATAATTAGAATTTGTAATTTTAAACTATAACCAAATTTCTTTGTATTGATCTTCTTTAAATCCTAATGTGATATTATCTCCAGCAATAGCTAATGGTCGTTTAACTAACATGCCATCTGAAGCTAATAAATTTAATTTTTCATCAGTTGATAAATCTTTTAATTTATCTTTTAACCCTAGTTCTTTATATTTAGCACCATGGGTATTAAATAATTTATTAACCTCTACACCTGTTTTATCGATAATTTCTTCAAACTCTTTTTTAGTTGGTGTGTGTTGTACAATATCAATTGGTTCGTAACTTACGCCATGTGTATCTAAAAATTTTGCGGCTTTTTTACAAGTTGTGCAATTTGAATATTGATAAAATTTAATCATTCAGATGTAACCTCCTATTCTGTCTTAATTTAAATATATCAGATAATCTATGTAAACGCTCTATATTTTAAGCTTAATTTTTCAATTAAAGGAAATTATTCGTTATAATACATTTAGTAATTATCTAAAGGAGCGTTTATTATGCAAAGTATTAATACAACTGATGCGTTTAAATCAACAATTGAAAGCGATAAACCAGTTATCGTAAAATTTGAAGCTGGTTGGTGTCCTGATTGTAAATCTATGGACATGTGGATTGATCCAATCGTCGAAAAATATAATGACTATGATTGGTATACTGTTAACCGTGATGAACTCGAAGATGTAGCTGCAGATAATGATGTAATGGGTATTCCTAGCTTATTAGTATTTGAAAATGGCAATAAACTTGCGCATTTACACTCTGCTAATGCTAAATCACCTGAACAAGTAGAATCATTCTTATCAGAAACATTTAATAAATAGGATATAGAATAGTTATCTAATTTGAAAAATTAATTTGATGATACTATTCTGGCATAGATGACTAGAACTGAATAAAGTTTGTTATAGATGCTTTCTCAGTTCTGTTAGCTATGCCCGTGTAATAATAAAGACGGTTGAGACATTTATTTGTCCAGCCGTCTTTATTAATTCTAGTATTTTGAAATTAAATGTTTGTTTTTACGCAGTGCTTTTGGTGGCACTTCTTCTAAATCTGTTAGGTAAAGGAAACCTGCAATGACTTCATCTCCATGAACGCCAAATACCTTACGAACTTTTGGTTCAAAAATGTATGGTGGTGTCTTCCAACATGTACCAATTCCTTGTTCATGTAATAGCAGCATTAAGTTTTGAGCATACGCACCCATTGCAAAAAAGTTTTCACGATTTTGTCGTTGTCTTGGGTCAGTTTTAAGTACTAACACTAACATACCACCAAGATTAGTCACATTATTATAATGATCTTCTTGTTTCTCAGGATGATTTGGAAATGCAAAATGCGTTACATCTCTGCTCATTTCACCTAATCTATCTTTGGCTATATGGATAATTCTCCATGGTTCTCGCATGCCATGGTTTGGAGCATCTGCAGCTTTTTCAATCGCTTGATAAAGCTTATCATCATCTATTGTCATATCATGTTTGAATTTCTTTATACTTCTTCTTGAAGCAATTGCCTCTTGTAATTCCACAATTATCGCTCCTTATTGTTGATAACTCTTCTCAATTATAAAACCTTTACCTCTTAATTTCAAATGTATTTTAATGATTACTATAAAATAATAGTTGTTGTTTTAAAGTTTTAACATGTATTTGTCCAGGCGCTTGGGGCTCACCTAAACATCCATAGGATACAGTGCCTCCAAACACACCTTGAGCTGTTCTACTAACTAAGCCAACACTAGACATAGAAATACCAATCACCTTAGCATCAAGAGTGTCGGCACTTGTTGCTACCGCTTCAAGCAATGTAGCTACGTCTTCTTTGTCTTGTGGCATGACAGCTATTTTGACATAATCAGGGTTTAATTGATTCATTTTATAATATGTGAATTTTAAAATATCTATATCAGGTGTTTCTTGAAAATTATGATAAGATACAACAACTTGTTTATTATATCGATGTGCTAGATCAATTAAATCACGATGCGTGAAAACATCAAGATCACTATCCCATTCAATATCGATCATTTGGCAATGATGATTTTTAATAATTTCTTTTAATAATGTCATGTATGCTTCATATGTCATTTCACCTTTACCGCCTTGTGAGACCGTGCGATACGTTACCAAGACGTTAGCGTTTATATTTAATTCTTGTAGTTGTTCTAAATTGGATTTAAGCAATTCAAGATGTCGACTTTCCCATTGGTCAATTCGTAATTCGATTATATCAATATCATTACTATATTCTTTGATATTATTTATTGTTAATGTATCCAGTAATTGATTGGGAGCAACTGTGGCAGCCACTTCAACATTCGTCATAATGATCCCTTCTTCCTCAATTTAACTTGTATTTATTTTAAACTATTGGCCGTCTCTCTCCAACCTTGAGTAACTTACTTTTCAATAAAATTAATATTCAATGATTTAAAATTATGTAAATGGGTAAATAATAAATGCATACAAATTTAGGAGGTAATAATAATGGCAGTTCAATATGAAACAAAAGCTACTAACGTTGGTGGACGTAAAGGACATGTAAACACTGACGATAATGCAATAAACGTAGATGTATTACCACCACAACAAGCGGACGGAAACGCAACTAACCCTGAGCAATTATTTGCTGCTGGTTACGCTTCATGTTTCAATGGTGCGTTCGATCTTATTTTAAAACAAAATAAAGTACGTGACGCTGAACCAGAAGTTACTTTAACTGTTCGCCTTGAAGACGATCCTGATGCGGAAAGCCCAAAATTAAGCGTAGCGATTGATGCTAAAGTTAAAAATGTATTGTCTCAAGAAGACGCTGAAAAATATTTACAAGATGCACACGAATTCTGCCCATATTCTAAAGCAACTCGTGGTAACATCGATGTTGATTTAAATGTTCAAGTAGTAGATTAAATTTATATATAAAATAAATATGTGATTATTTTTAATCATATACTAATTATTAGACACAAAAATCTTTTCACGGATTTTTGTGTCTTCTTTTTTTGTGAATTTTTTAAATTTAAGTTATTCTATAAATACAGTAAATAATTAACTTTATAAAACATTTATACATATTAAAACTCAAATAGTTTTTTATAAAATCATTTATATACCAAGTTTTTTGATTTTAACCTATTATATATATAAGTAAGAAACATTAAACTATGACAGTTATGGGAGGACATGATGACTAATATTCGTATACTAAATCAAAATGATTTAGACCATTATACTCAACTCTTATTCAGCAACACGCACACTTATTCGTGGGACAAAGCCTATTTAGAAAATCTTTCAAACGATGATCTTAAACAAATGCTATCCGATGAAGATGAATTTTGTAATATTATCGGTGCTTTTAAAGATGATAAACTCGTAGCATGTGTTACTTTGCGTCAATTAAAGCAAGTTGGAAGTTCGCACAAATCTATGATAGAGAATTTATTTTTACTTGATAAAAAAGATGAAAGTACGATTTTAAATTTAATGCAATTTGCTATAGATCACGCTAAATCTCGCAATATTGAAAAATTGATGACTTGCGTAACTTCTAATAACATTAGTGGCAAAATCTTTTTCTCATCTATAGGATTTGAAACTTTGGGTCTCGAATCGAAGTCTTCAAAAATTGGTGACGAATATTTCGATGTTCATTGGCTGTTGTATGATATCGTTTAATCCCCTATTTTAACTATACTATTAAAAATTTTTCTCCAGACATTTAATTTATAGCCACTATAATAATTGATATATTCTAAATTTTCAGATTTTGTAAAATTTAAAAATACTTAAGTCTAAGGGGATAAAATTGTTACAAGCTATTTTTCATGGAGTATTGTTAGCTATAGGCTTAATACTACCATTAGGCGCTCAAAACATATTTGTTTTTTACCAAGGCGCTAACCAAACGAAATTTAGGCGTGCACTTCCTGCTGTTATTACAGCTGGTTTATGTGATTCTTTACTCATCATACTAGCAGTGGTTGGCGTGTCCCTTATACTTATGTCATTTCCAATACTTCAAATGATTGTTTACATAATAGGATTAGTATTTCTACTTTATATGGCGTGGGCATTGTGGCATGAACAAAGTAGTGATATTGATTTGCAGGTGGCATCTCACCTGCAAATCAAATAAGCTTCGCACTTTCTGTTTCATCACTTAATCCTCATGCAATTATGGATACCATTGGCGTAATAGGTACAAGCGCTTCTGCCTATGGTGGTTCAGAAAAGGTAGCCTTCACTGTTGCGACAATTAGCGTTTCATGGCTATGGTTTATCTTTCTATCTATTGCTGGTCGTACTGTAGGTCATTTTGATAAATCAGATCATCTATTAATCTTACTAAATAAAATTTCAAGTATTATTATCTTAATTGTTGCATTAATGATACTTCAAAAAATTTATCAACTCATATTTTAAAGGTGATTTTCTAAACATTAGTAGCAGGCTAGAACTTAAAATAACTTATCATAAGTGTTTTTGGTTCTAGCCATTTATGTTTTGAAGATTTAAACAGCAAAAAACCTCTACAAGTAATTGATCTTGTAGAGAATGTTGAGTTAATATTTTATTTTTTTACTTGTGTCTATCTATATTTGCTATATTTTAATTTTCATGTTTAGTAATTTCTCCGTTTTCTGGATCAATTTTTTCAATAAACTGAAATTCATTATTTCTATATTCAAATTTTAGAATATGACAATTGCCAATAAAGTAATTAATTGCATCTGTATCTCCAATAACTTTTCTTAAAAATACGTCAATCGTAGTTCCATGACTTACAACTAAATTCGAATCACTATCTGATGTACGCATTATTTCAGTTAATGTACCTATAAAACGTTCTTCTACTTCATTTTTAGACTCTCCGTCAAACACTACTAAACGATCCCCAAAAGCATCTGTAATATCATAATTTGCATTTAATAAATCATTACTTTCGCCTTCTAAAATACCAAAATGCCATTCTTTGAGTCCCTTTAAACGGTTATAGTCTTGGTTTGGTGCGACGCATTCCAATGTATCACATGCGCGTTCAGAGCTCGATGAATATAAATTTCCAAATGAAATATTATGTTCGTTAAAATATTGACCAGCTTGTTTGGCTTGAGAGGTTCCTAAACTTGTTAAAGGAGAGTCACTTGCCCCCTGCACCTTACCTCGTAAATTAAACATTGTTTGTCCATGTCTCATTAAATAAAGTGTTTTTAACATTGTATACACCTCAAACTTAGTTTTTGTTTCAAATTACTGACATTAATTGAACGCTTTTATTTGTTATTAACCGTTCCTAAGTACAATTGTATTTTCGAGTAATAGTATACATTAATTTTTTAATTTTCAAAAACAAGAACATAGAAAAAATTTATAAAGTGGTTTGAGTCCCGTCATGGTGGGTATAAAATATTATAAGATTCACAATTCTAAAAGGAGTGTCTTTCATGAGCGACCATAATCAATATAATTATGTTAATCCAAATAAGCTCTCGTTAGATTGGGAATGTTTAATCATAAGTAAAACAGATATGTTATTAGATGGTGTTCCAAAAGAATTAATTAATTCTTGGATGGACAGAAATATTATTGAGCCTTTTTCAATAAAAGATAATGAAATTAACTTTAAAACTAAAGATGTGTGGAATGCGCTAAACACCCAAAATTGGTATTACGCTCACTCAAATTAATTTATATAGACTTATTGCTCTATTAGTACTTTCAATAAGTTGATGATCGACGTAGTTAGACATAACATACGATCTAATAGCTTTGTTATTTCGTTCATGTTTTGGAAACTCACAGTCGTTTTCAATATATTGAGCTAAACTTCCTAGAGGTGTATCATCGTTTATAAACCCAATTACAAAATCATAGAATGTCATAGTTCCCCTCCTCAGTTTAATTAATCTCTCTTAAAATATTTCATTATTAATATTGTCTAAACATATAAGATAACTCAACTTTAATATGTAATTAGCAACTTTTGCTTGTTTCTAGTATATAACTCATTGCATTAAATATACTGTTTAAGATTATTAAATCATTTACCCAATAATTAATCACTAAATTTGTTATTTATTAAGATGGTAACTTGTCGTAATTGTTACAATATGGTGAAGAAATCGAAGTTCATTTGTTTAGTTACGTAGCTTCATGCAAAAATGAAAATAAATATTAAAACATTCATCAAAAGTTATAAGGGATGTTGTGTCAGCCGCTTCATTAAGTCGGTTGGCATTTTTGTATATAAAGAAGATTAAATATAAGTTTGATATTTATTATTGCTCACTTTTACAATATTAGCAACTAAATTTTTGACAAATTCTAATATTAAGATAAAAACATACAATTACTTTGATTAACTCATTTTACCGGTATACAATAAATGATATGATTATGTAAAGTTTTACTATTTAATAAGAGGTGACACCCATGAATAATAATAAAATTTTTTGGATAAATATTTTTATTACGCTATTATTTTTGGGTTTCAATATCATTGTTACTTACAATGCAGACTTAGATGATTTCTTCTGGCTAATTCCAGGACTTACAATTAGTGGTATTACAATTGTACTAAGCTTAAGTACTGCGCTCATTTGCAAGAACCTGGTTAGCGAAGTTATTTTTCTAATCAATATTGCTATGCTTTTATACTACATTTATCCTATAGTATATACATTCTTTTAATATAAATTTAGGAGGCTTACACATGAGTTTGCATTTAACTATATTGTTATGGCTTGGTATCATTTTTGTAATAGCAGCCTCAATTATATTGGGCTTATTACTTAAATCTAAAAAAGAAGAACGTAAAGAATCCTATTTAGGTTTTACCGTAATATTTTATATTTTTGGATTTGCTTTACTCATCTACGTATTCATATTTGGTATATTATAGCGTAGAATTAAAGAACAAAATGACACTGTTATTTTTGTTCTTTTTTATTTATATCTATATGTAATATTCATTAATAACTCATCAAATATGATTTATTAATTTCTAAGGAGTATCAAAGTGAAATATTCAATTTCTCCATTTATAAAAATATTATTTGTTACACTGATAATTCTTATAACTTTTCCAACACACTTATTAGCTTATACGAGTAACTCTAATCCACTTTCATCAACTGAAGATGATTTTGATTTACAGCCAGGTGATATTATACTTACTAAGGGCCCAGTTTTATATGGTTTCTTTGGTCATTCTAGTATCGCACTTGATCACGATACCGTTTTACAAATAGAAGGCCCTGGGGACAAACCTATTACAGAGTCGTTCCATTCTTTCAAACAACGATTTGGTGAAGGCAAAGATGATTGGATTAAAATCTATCGTTGTTCTATGCCTGGAGCTGGAGAGAGAGCCGCTAAATGGGCTGAAGAACACTATAAAGATACAGATAAGACATATCTAGTCACTTTAAATCTTAAAAGTGAAAGATTTACATACTGTACTAAGATTATTTATCAAGCTTATAAATATGGCGTAAGTAAAAATTCAATTAACGAACATGGCTTACTCATCATTTCTCCATACGCGCTTGTAGATAATTTCACGAAAAATTATCAACTCAAATTAGTTAAACAATATTAAATATCCATAGTAAAAAGAGTAGCTTTGAAATAGCTACTCTTTTTTCGCTAGACAGTTTCCTTGAAATAATTTATGAAATGCTCATTTTCTTCTAATAAATCAATATAAGAAATAGAGCTAAACGGGATAATACGCGTACAATTTTTTAAAGGATAGATAATAATTTCATTTTCATAATCTAGATGAATATCATTTTCTAACACCATTTTTTTAGAACCCACTACAATCGCAATTGCTTTAAAATCATTATTATCAAAGTACTTTTTTAATAATTTTTTATCCATGTTATCTCACATCCTATTCACTTCATATTTACCATTATTTTGTAAAATAATAATGAACTTACCTTATAATTTATGTAAATATATCTTTTAAAATATTTTCAAAAATTTAAAACATTTACTAGTCATTTCGTTATAAAATAATATTATATTAAATTTAGGAGTGACTATATTGAAAAAAGTTTTATTTACATTATTATTAGGTCTTTTTATATTAACTGGTTGTAGTTTTTCGAATGAAGATAAGGAAGAAGATCATTCTAAATCTAAATCTTCCTCACATAATAAAAAAGAGAATGAAAATACTAAAAAGAAAAATGATCAACATTCTGATTCTAAGTCATCAAAATATGATGCAGAAAGCGATGATGAATCTACTGATCAAAGCAATGAAGACAGTTCTTCCAACGAACAGCAATACACTTCTAATTCGAATTCTCAGAATGCAAAGCAAATCGATATTCATAATATAACTGACCGTGCCACATTAGAAGCAGTTATTAACAGCAACAATTACTCTGAAATAGATAAAATTGCTGCATATAATAGTGCAGTTGCAAATGGTGTTATTCCACAAGGTAATGTAATGGAAGGCCCTGCAAGTGAAGCTTATGCAAGTTCACTACGCGTGGAAAGTGGTCAAGAAAAATCTGTTTATGATCAGTCTAACCAGTCTTCAGAAGAAGAAAACATAGACGATCCAAATGCAGAAATCAACGCTGCAACTAATGAGGATGAATACGTAGATGCTTTGAGAAAAAAATATAACGGCGGTTTATCTTCTGGAGAGATTCAAACTAAGCATGCAATTGAACAAGGCTATTATGATGGTGATGATGCTGAAGAAGTTTATCAAACAATACAACAACGAGAACAAGATATAGCTAACGGTAAATACGATAAATATAAGAATAATTAATAAAGTTCATTGGACTTAGAGAGAGGCAAGCTATCACATGTTAAATATGTGATGTGACTATGCCTCTCTCTATTTTACTTCTTTTCTCATTTGATATAAATAATACGGTTTTCTATTAATTTCTCCAACAATTTCAAATCCCATTTTTTGATATAGTTTCAATGCTGCATCATTATCTTGTACTACTGTTAAAGAAAGTTTACTGAAGCCTGATTCTTTAGCTTTTTGTTCAGCAAAATTTAATAATTGTTGCCCTACTCCTTTTCCCCTTGCATTAGGCATAGTCGCTAGCATACTAATATGGTATTCATCTTCATTACCCTCGTCCATCGTTACAAGTGAATAAAAGGACTTCGGATGTGAAATGATTGATAAGAAAGGTTTCAACTTATTCATTGAAATTATTTGAAGTACTGTTGGCGTCATCGCTCTATCAATCTTTTTTAAAGGATTGCACGTTATAGCCCCAAGCACTTGATTATCTTCAAGAGCTACAAATGACATATCATGACTAAAGCGATTCGCACGATTTTTCCAAAGTTGTTGTAAGTCATCAATAATTTCATTATCACTTGACTTACCTAATATAATTTTAGCCATGTCATCTATTGCCGAGTAAATTAACTGACCCCCTTCATTATGGTGAGGCTTCGCTGATTGAATTGTTATTTTCGTCACTTTCATTCCTCCTTATTTCAATTATTTACTTATTTTTCTAAATTAAACAATATTTGAGCTTATCAGTAATATAATTTATAATATAAAAGTTAAATTACACATTTTTATTATTACAATCAATATAAAGGAAGGTCATATGAGAAAAAGAAAAAACTGGTATTCTAAATTATATTATATTTTTATTTCTGTCATAATTATTACTATTATAGTTATTGCATTTATACTTTATAAAACGCGTGAAGATAAACAAAATCGTTCATTAGATTATTATTCAAATTTCGAAGAGCTAAAAGAAAACACAACAGAAGGTAAAGATTGGCGTATTAAAACGAAAAATCGTAAAGATAATCACATTCTTGTCACAGCTATACATGGCGGAGGTATTGAACCAGGTACAACTGAACTTGCACGTCGTGTAGCCAATATAGGTGAATATGATTTTTACACATTCGAAGGATTAATGCCAAAGCATAACGAACGCTTGCATATCACCTCAACTGTGTTTGATGAACCGACGCTATTAAAAATGTTAGACCACTCAGATGAGACAATATCCATTCATGGCTATTCTGGTGAAGACCCTATTGTTTACGTTGGTGGTAAGGATAAAAAATTAGCGAAATCTATCACAAAATCATTAAAAAATAAAGGATTCACCGTTCAAAAGAGTCCTAAAGGTATTGAAGCAACATCTTCATCTAACATTATTAATAGAAGTGATAATGATTCGGGCGTTCAACTTGAATTAACTACTGGTCAAAGAGCATTATTCTTTAAGGATAAACAATTAGATCAAAATATAAGAAAGAACCCTGACAATTACACACATACATTTTACAAATTCGCTAAAGCAGTTAATAAAGGCATTGAAGATGCACAGTAGTTTATTAACCCCTACGCTACGTTTTCAATCATATTTAATTTGGGTATAACGTACTATAGTGAGGGGGAACATGTCATGTTAGATTCATTAACTCAAGAACAAAAATATACGATAGCTAAATTTTATAAATTATACATGGAACGTTCTAATGAAGGGCAATCTGAAAGTGAAGCGAATTATTTTGGAGATAGTATAAAAGCACAAGATGATTATTTCTGTGATCGTGAATACGATGATTTTTTAGAGAATTGTAAAGTTCTAATCGATCATGGTTATCTTGAAGGACAACTTACAGCAGATAGAATTGATGACATTACCGTTACTAACAAAGCTTTTACCGAAATAGAGCAAAGTTTTAAATAGTTAAACTGCTGTGCCTAGGACATAAGTGAAATAATGATGCGAATTTTCAAATTCGTAGTAGCTGACTGAACTGAAAAGGTGCTTAAAATCAAGCTTTTTCAGTTGTAGTCATCCTTGCGAGTGAGGCCCAAGCAAAGAGAATTTCATTAAGAAATTCTACAAGCAAAGCAAGTTGGGAGGGGGACGATGAATTTAAAAAAATTCTATCCTACTCCCAGTTTTATTTTTACGAAAAAGGTGAATATATGACTAACTGGAAAATAAATAATCAATCACAAAGACATTTGATGATTCAAGAACATGCGAATGAAATATCTATTGTTGAACCTTATCATAATGGATCTTTCAAAATATTAGCTGAAATTAACTTAAATCAAACATCAAACGAAGCACAACTTAACGATGAAAACTTATATGTATCTGTAAGTAAAGAGCATAAAGAGATTAACATTTTCGATAAGGTGAAATAGCTTGATTAATTATACGTTTACACTACTGTTTTTAAATAGTAATTAGATGTTAACTACAAGGTAATATGTATTATATTATATGTGTAGTACAATACAATTAATGATGTAAATTTAATGGAGGTAGCGTATGGAGAAACTGTTGTTCTATACAGGCACGGTATTACTAATTATTGCGATTATATTAATCTTGTTCGCTATTGTGGCAGTATTTAAAAATAAGAATTATTTTAAATATTTTGCGATGGCTATTACGATTATTCTACTAAGTATGCTTGCTTTGGGCATTCATAAAATGATTGAAAGTAATAATCCATCTGAAAATCAAGCAACACAATCTAAAGATAAGCAATCTAAAGAGGATAAATCATCTAAAGATAAAAAGAAAAAAGACAAAAAAGATGACGACAAAGATGATAATAATGTTACTCAAGAAGAACAAAATCGTTCTGAAGAAACTTCAACTAATGAAGAATTAAATACTCAAGAACAACAAAGCTCACAACAAGAGCAACCAACAACTGAAGAATCAAATAACGAAGCACCTTCTACTCAACAAGATACTACACAAGATAATACTGTAAACAATCAAAATAATACTTCTTCTAATAATAATCAAAATGCGAATCAAGCAAACGACACAAATCAAAACTATAATCAAAGTAATAGAAATAGTAATGACAA
Organism: Staphylococcus sp. HMSC62B09; assembly: GCF_001839115.1. Taxonomy (NCBI): domain Bacteria; kingdom Bacillati; phylum Bacillota; class Bacilli; order Caryophanales; family Staphylococcaceae; genus Staphylococcus; species Staphylococcus sp. HMSC62B09. The sequence goes on along the minus strand of NZ_KV840121.1, from coordinate 127,765 downwards.
TGATGATAATAGCGGTTCAAACGGAAATATTTCTACAGAGGATAGTTCAAGTACTGATAATCAGTCTAATGAAAATCAAACACAGACATATTCAGAAAATAGCTCCGCTGAACAATCTGACAATGGCGAAGAAGCAACTGAGACTAATACAGATGAATCAAATAATAGTGCAAACTAATTAGTATAATCAATATATAAATTAATTAATACAATTACTTTTACCGGGATAATCAACTTTTCGACTTATCCCGGTATTTTTTAATTTAAATTATCAAATATTATTAACTGTTGAATTTTTAGAAAAGTGTGACATACTTATAGTAATAATATTTATATCAATTAGATATTAAATATAATTAAATAAAGGGTGACACTTATGAAGAAAGTAGCTTTTGTACTACTCTCAAGTTTTTTACTATTAGGGGCATGTGGTAACAATGATGATTCAGTAGATAATGTTAAGAAAAGTACTCACAAAAAAGACAACCCTAAGGTTCACAAAGATAAAGGCGAATCAGATCGTACAGATGGTAAAAAAATCAACGATAACTAATAGCAAAACAAGCATTTACATGCTTCTTTAATTGAAACGTAAATGCTTGTTTTTTCTATCAATATTACTGACGCAACAAATTTATTAATCCACCTTCTGTCACTTATTATAATAAATATTTAACGAATCCAAATACTTTTCTATCTAAACCATTACTTGTATAAAAAGAATGAGCATTTTTTCTTTCTTCCTTTATACCACTATTCAGGGTAAGTACTTTACATCCCAATGTACATACTAAACTCTCTCCTTTATTAAGTAAAAAATGAGCCGTAACCTTTTTTCAATAATTAGAATTAATGACAAATGCTAAAACCCTCATATATTCTCCACTTTAAAAAAAACAATATTTTACACATACCACTTAAGCCATTAATTTTATTATCTTTCAACTATAATAACAAATAATAATCATCGCGTTGATTTAAATTTTTCAGTCTATCTTTTAATTCCTATTTATTATAGAGCCATTTTTTGTATGGCAATTTTGGGGCAATACTGTGGCAACAAAAACAAAAAACCCACAACCACATGGGTTGCAGGCTATATAATGGAGACGGCGGGATTCGAACCCGCGTCCAGAGGTCCTGATACACATCTTTCTACGTGTGTAGTCTATTGATGAATTTCGCATAATAGTAAGCAACAGACAACCAGTATTATGCTAGTTTGATTAAATTTCATCTAAACAGACTTCAAACGGCAGTGTTTAGCATATCCTACTAGGGTTGAATCGCGTTAACAGCACGTAGGAGATGCTGTTAGGCGATGCAGAGTGCTATTACGCAGCTACTGCGAAATTATTGTTTGATTTGTCAGTTATATTTACTGAAATGTGTTGATGTCGGAGACAGCCCTCCGACACGCTTAATGAGCTCGAGGGACCCCTGTCGAATCCAAAAACGCCCCCGTAATAAAATTTATAAATCATTACAATACGTAGTAGTGACTGACTGAACTAAGAAAGCAATATATAAAGCAATTCTTAGTTCTAGTCATTCATACTAAAGTGAAATAACACAATCGAAAGAATCCTTCTTCACTCTCTATCTAACGTATTTCTTAATTCACAACATCAGTTATCATACCAAATAGCACCCGATTAATCAACAAACACGCTTAATAACGGTCTTTGATTGCACGATCAACATCACGTTTCATTGCTTTATCTTTTAAAGCTTGACGTTTATCATGTATTTTCTTACCACGTGCTACGCCTAATAAGACTTTACATTGACCATGTTTTAAATAAAGTTTTAATGGAATAAGTGAATAGCCAATTTCTCTCGTACGTTCCCCAAGTTTAATAATTTCCTTCTTATGAAGTAATAACTTTCTAGAACGTAAAGGGTCATGATTGAAGCGGTTACCTTCCTCATAAGGTGCAATGTGCATATTATTAATGAACATCTCGCCACGTTTAACTTGCGCATAGCTATCTTTCAAATTGGCACTACCTCGACGAATAGATTTAATCTCTGTTCCCTTTAAAGCAATACCCGCTTCAATTGTATCTTCAATATTATAATCATGTCTGGCTTTACGGTTTTCAGCTAGTGTACCGGGTGATTTCGTTTTCTTCTTAGCCATTAATCTGTGTCACCTCTTTGCTGATTATTTTTTCTTACGACGTGATTTTTTCTTCACACTTTTATCTTTATAGAATGGTTTGTGATTCGTTCTACCTTGTTTATCACGACTACGTTGGTTTTTACCTTTTCGTTGCTTACGTTTTTTCTTCTTGCCTTTATGATTATCATCTTTTGATTTATCTAAAGACTTGCCACGTGTTTTAGCTTGAATCGTTTTACCTCTCGATGGTCGTTGACTTCGATCATTTTTTGGTAATGGCATACCAACAATTTGGAAATCAATCATTCGTTCATCTACATCAACATGTGTGACTTTCACTGTAACTTGATCGCCTATACGGAATACTTTTGCTTGGCGCTCACCAATAAGTGCCATTTGGCGTTCATCAAATTGATAATAATCATCTGTCATATTTGAAATATGAACCATACCTTCAATTGTGTTAGGTAGTTCGATAAACATACCGAAATTTGCAACAGAGCTTACAATACCTTCAAATTCATCACCGATATGTTGAATCATATACTCAGCTTTTTTCAATTCATCAGTATCTCGTTCTGCTTCAATTGCACGACGTTCACGTTGAGACGTGTGCTCAGCTAATTCAGGTAATTTATCTTCCCATTTGTGTAATTCTTTGTTATTCATTGAATTATCGATAAGGTATTTTCGAATTAAACGATGAACTGTTAAGTCCGGATAACGTCTAATAGGTGATGTAAAATGTGTATAGTATTCCGCTGATAAACCGAAGTGACCTAAGTTTGTATCATCATAATGTGCTTGTTGCATTGAACGTAACATCATTGTTGAGATAACCATTTGTTCAGAGCGACCTTCAACTTCTTCTTGGATAGATTGTAATGTTGAAGGATGAATATCTTCACCCGTACCTTTAATCATAATTCCAAAGTTTGTAATAAAGTCAAAGAACTGTCTTAAACGATCTGATTTAGGTTGTTCGTGAACACGGTAAATGAAAGGAACTTCAAGTTTATTGAAATGTTCTGCCACCGTTTCGTTAGCAGCTAACATAAATGATTCAATTAAACGTTCACCTTCGCCTCGCTCACGTAAAACCACATCAGTTGGTAAGCCTTCGTTATTCACTAACACTTTAGCTTCACTTATGTCAAAGTCAATTTCACCACGACGTTTACGCATTTGGATTAAACGATTTGATAAATCTTGTGCTAAATCAAGCATTGGTGTAATTTCTTGATACTGCTTACGTACGTCAGGGTCCTTTTCAGTTATAATTTGATTAACTGCATCATATGTCATTCTGTAATTAGAATGGATTACACTATCAAAAATGTCATGATTAACCACTTCGCCTCGTTCATTGATTTCCATGCGACAACTTAGTGTTAAGCGATCGACTTCTGGGTTCAATGAACAAATACCGTTACTTAAACGGTGTGGAATCATTGGAATAACACGGTCTACTAAATAAACACTTGTCGCTCTATCGTAAGCTTCTTTATCAAGTTCTGAGTCTTCTTTAACATAGTAGCTAACATCCGCAATACTTACAGTTAATTCAGTGTGACCATTTTTTAATTTTTTTACACTAATAGCATCGTCTAAGTCTTTTGCGTCTGCACCATCAATGGTAATCGTTAACTCGTCACGCAAGTCTGTACGACCTTTAATTTCATCAAGCTTAATCTCTTCAGGAACCGCTTCGGCTTCTTTCAATACATTATCAGGGAATTCGATTTCGATACCGTGTTGATAAATGATTGATAAGATATCTACTCCTGGGTCATTTTTATGGCCTAGAATCGCAGATATATGTCCTTCAGGATTATCTGTACCATCTGCATACTTCGTAATTTGAACGAGTACTTTATGACCATCTACCGCACCAAGACTTTGACCTTTCGGTATGAAAATGTCTTGCATAATACGTTTATCATCTGGGATAACAAAACCAAAATGTTTCGCTTCACTATAGGTACCGACTACTTGAGTGACAGAATGTTTCTCGATTGATTTAACTTCGCCTTCAATTTTACCTTTATGCTCACCTTTAGAATTCTGTATTTCTACAATAACTATATCACCATCTAATGCACGATTAATCTTAGTTGGTGGAATAAAGATATCATCCATATCTTCTTGTTCAGGACGTAGGAATGCAAAGCCCTTCTTATTTTGACTTAACGTCCCTTTAATCAACTTAGAATTCGAACTTTTATGCGATTGTTTGCGTTGGTATCTATCTGTTTTAGTTCGTTCAACTAAACCTGCTTGTTCAAGTTCTACTAGCACCTTTATTAAATCTCTAAACGAGTCGGCACTATTAAGACCTAAAGCATCTTGAAAATCAGATACCGACATCGGTTCGTAATCAGGCTGCTTTATGATTTCTTCAATGGATTGCTTTAAATTCATCATGCCCCTCCTTTCTTCTTTCGTTTAATATTTTTAAATTTATTATTCAGACCAATCTAAAGATTCTAAGAAACTGTATACATCTTCGAATACTTGTTCTTTTTCTTTATCGATTGTAATGACATGTCCTGAATTTGCATACCATTTGATGTCTTTTTCATCTGAGTCGACATTCTCATATATATAATTTGCTGATTGAGGATTAATCATTTCATCATTTTCAGCTTGTACTACTAAAATTGGATCTAACACTTCATCGATTTCGTTTCTAACGTTATTTAATGTTTCGCTTAACTCTTTTAACGTTTCAGTAGGATGGAAGTCTTCCATTTCTTTATCAATCGTTGCTTGATCTTTGCCTTCATATTTTTTGAAGTTTCGTGCATATTCTAAAAAGCCTTTGTATATCGCACCTTGCGTTTTACCTTCAGCGGGTGCACACATAGTTACAATACCCTTTACAGAACGATTTAAGCTCAATTTCAATGCGAATACACCACCGAGAGATAAGCCTGCTACGGCAATTTCTTCATAGCCTTGATCCACTAAATAATCATAACCATCAAGCACATCTTTAAACCACACATGTGGGCTTGATTTTAGAATTTCTTCAGGTGATGCAGCATGCCCTTCGTATTGAGGCGCATAAGAAGTGTAACCTTTCTTCTGTAGGAATCTTCCTAATTGTCTTACGTCTGATGAATTACCTGTAAATCCATGTAGAAGCAAGACTGCTCGTTTCCCTTCCTCAAAGAAAAACGGTTGTGGTAATTTAATTTGCATTTAAAATCCCTCTTCCATCATTATCTCAAAATTATTCTTGCGTTATATTTTTAATTCAAATACAATGCTTCGTATTAATATTATATTTAACTAAGTATTCCCTTATTATCTCGGAAATATACATTATTTAAATCGGACCTTAGGTCTCCTGACTAAATATCAATGACGTCGTCCGTCACTATTCATTATAAATAAAAAAGCCCGACATTAACATCGTCGGACCTTATAAACCAAAGTAACTGATACCAATCATTATTAAAAAGAAAATGACTGCTAAAATAATTGTTAATCTATGCAAGAATAAATCGACGCCACGTTGTTTTTGTTTACCAAATAACTGTTCTGCGCCACCACTAATAGCACCTGAAAGTCCATTACTTTTACCTTCTTGGAGTAATACAACAGTGATTAATGCAATACAATCAATAATTAAGAGTACTATAAAAAGTGTATGCATGAAAATTGTCCTCCATTCATTATATACGTTCCGAATTATATCATATACTAGTCTTTATAATCAATGACTATCGATTAAAAGTACTCTTACGAATGATTGAAATAACTAGCATGTATAATGCTAATACTGTAGAGCCCACAATTACGATTATAATAGGAATAATAAACAACACTGATTTAGCTGTTATTATCGCATTTATAACCATAGTTACGTTTACTAATGTAAATAATACATTTGAAACATAGACTGCAAACATAAACCACCACAGATATTTATGTCGATTCCATAATGCAATGACACCTGCTAAATATGCCAAAATATACATAATGCCAGTATATCTAAAGCTATTTAATATATTAGCTACTGCACTATCACTTGCTTTCTGTCCTGCCTGTGATAATAGTGTCTTAGCAGTTAACGTATCTAGTGCAATAAAGTTATGGATGATCAATAAAATACATAAAATTAAAGAACTGTAGCCTATTAATTTACCTGCATTGCGTTCTCTTTGACTAGGTTGATTAAGTTGATTCTCCATCTTTATTTCTCCTTCTTTTATATACATAACTATTATATCAGTTTGTATACCTAAATTAAATCTGTTCCATGTTCGTTAAAAATCATTAGTAGGTTAGATATATGTGATAAAAGTTGCATTAATGATTTTGTCATTATGATTTTACAATTTAGTTAATCACTTACATTGTTTAATAATTTAAAAAACCTGCCACAGTCTCAACTCTGTGACAGGTAATACATAAGCGTGAACTCTATTATTGTTTTAAATAGGTTAAATTATTAGACTTATTTGTCTAAATTGTAGAATGATTTGATACCATCGAATTTAGCAGTTTCAAATAATTCATCTTCAATACGTAATAATTGATTGTATTTAGCAATACGGTCAGTTCTTGATAATGAACCAGTTTTAATTTGACCAGCATTAGTAGCTACTGCTATATCAGAGATTGTAGTATCTTCTGTTTCACCTGAACGGTGAGAAACTACTGCAGTATAGCCAGCTTTTTGAGCCATTTCGATTGCTTCGAAAGTTTCTGTTAAAGTACCAATTTGGTTAACTTTGATTAAGATTGAGTTACCAATACCTTGTTCAATACCTCTAGAAAGGATTTCAGTGTTAGTTACGAATAAATCGTCACCTACTAATTGAACTTTATCTCCAATACGATCAGTTAATTGTTTCCAACCGTCCCAATCATTTTCATCCATACCATCTTCGATAGTGATGATTGGGTATTTACCAATTAATTCTTCTAAGTAGTCAACTTGTTCAGCTGCGCTACGTTTCGCACCATGTTCACCTTCGAATTTAGTGTAATCATATACACCATTTTCGTAGAATTCAGATGAGGCACAGTCGAATCCTAAGAATACATCTTCGCCAGGTTTGTAACCTGCTTTTTCGATAGCTTTAATGATTGTTTCTACAGCATCTTCAGTACCTTCAAATTTAGGAGCGAAACCACCTTCGTCACCTACTGCTGTTTCTAAACCACGTTCACTTAAGATTGATTTTAAGTTATGGAAGATTTCAGCACCCCAACGTAATGCTTCTTTGAATGATTCTGCACCTGTTGGTAAAATCATGAATTCTTGGAATGCGATTGGTGCGTCTGAGTGAGAACCACCATTAACGATGTTCATCATAGGAACTGGTAATTGTTTACCGTTGAATCCACCTAAATATTTGTATAAAGGTTGACCTAATAAGTCTGCTGCTGCACGTGCAACTGCGATAGATACACCTAAAATAGCGTTTGCACCTAATTTACCTTTGTTAGGTGTACCGTCTAATTGAATCATCATTTTATCAATAGATACTTGATCTAATACTGAAAATTCACCTTCAACGATTTCTGGTGCAATAATTTCGTTAACATTTTCAACAGCTTTAGTAACACCTTTACCGCTATAACGTGATTTATCTCCATCACGTAATTCAACTGCTTCGTGTTCACCTGTAGAAGCACCTGATGGTACTAATGCACGACCGAAAGCACCGCTTTCAGTTAATACTTCAACTTCAACTGTTGGGTTACCACGTGAGTCTAAGACTTCGCGAGCATAAACATCTGTAATAATTGGCATGTGAAAAATCTCCTTTAATTTAGATTCTAAAGCTATTATAGCTTGATTTAATCTTTAAATAAAATATTTATATCAGATAAGGACTGAATCCCTAAAGTTTCAAATATCGTATTAGGGATTTCAATATTCTTACCATTTATAACTGGACTAATTTTTAGTGTTTAATAAGTGATTCACCAGTCATGTCTGATGGTTGATCTACATTTAATAAATCTAATAGTGTTGGTGCTAAATCTCCTAGACGACCAGTTTCACGTAATGTAACGCCTTCTTTAGTTACAATAACAGGAACCGGATTAGTCGTATGAGTAGTCATTGGTTGATCATCATCTGTTAATACTTCGTCAGAGTTACCATGGTCAGCTGTAATAATTGCATAACCATTCATGTCTAAGATTTTATCAACAACTTCACCTAAGCATTCATCCACTGCTTCAATTGCTTTGATAGTTGGTTCTAACATACCACTATGTCCAACCATATCAGGATTAGCAAAGTTTAAGATAATTAAATCTAAATCACCTTTATCTAACTCTTCTAATAACGCATCTTTAACTTCATACGCACTCATTTCTGGTTTTAAATCGTAAGTCGCTACTTTTGGTGAATCGATTAAACGACGACGCTCACCTTCAAATTCTTCATTACGTCCACCACTCATGAAGTACGTTACATGTGGATATTTTTCAGTTTCAGCAATACGTAATTGTTTTAAGTTATTATTTTGAGCAACTTCACCAATTGTATTTGTTAAATCCACTTTCTCGAAGACAACTTCAGCATCTACATTGTCATTATATTTAGTAAATGTTGCGTAGAATAAATCTTTAACTTGTTCTACTTTAAAGCCATCAAATGCTTTATTAGTAAATACTTCTGACAACTGAGCTGCTCTATCAGGGCGGAAATTGAAGAAGATAACTGCATCTCCATCATTGATGCCATTATTTTGACCTTCAACAATAAATGGCTCAACAAATTCATCTGTTAAATCATTAGCGTAGTTAGCTTCAACGCCTTCTTTTGCTGAAGCATAAGCAGGCCCTTCAAAGTTACGGATAGCATTATATGCTTTTTGTTCACGGTCCCAACGTTTATCACGGTCCATAGCGTAATAACGGCCAGAAATAGATGCGAACTCACCTACACCTAATGATTTAAATTTAGCTTCTGTGTCCTCAATGTATTTTAGTGCTGATTTTTGGTCTACGTCACGACCGTCTAAGAATGCATGTACATAAACTTTATCTAAACCTTTTTGTTTAGCAAGTTCTAACAATGCAAATAAATGTTGGTAATGACTGTGTACACCACCATCAGATAGTAATCCAAAGACATGTAATACAGAATCATGCTCATTAACATGTTGCACGGCGTTATTTAACACATCATTTTCAAAGAAATCGCCATCTGCGATTGATTTATTGATACGTGTCAAACTTTGGTAAACAATACGTCCTGCACCAATGTTCATATGACCAACTTCTGAGTTACCCATTTGGCCTTCTGGAAGACCTACGTCTAAACCACTTGCTTCAATTTGTGTAGTTGGGTATTTACTGTAATAGCGGTCAAAATTTGGTTTATGCGCTTGTTTTACAGCATTACCATGTTCACTTTCACGATTAGCGAAACCATCTAAAATGATTAAAGCTGTCGGTTGTTTAGCCATAATTATTTTGCACCTTCTAACAATTGTACGAAATCTTCAACTTTTAATGACGCGCCACCTACTAATGCACCATCAATGTCAGATTGAGCCATGTATTCTTTAACGTTGTTAGGTTTAACACTACCACCGTATTGAATACGTGTTGCATCAGCAACATCTTGACTAGCCACTTTCGCTACTGTTTTACGCACGTGAGCACACATTTCATTAGCATCATCAGAAGTAGCTGATTTACCAGTACCGATTGCCCAAATTGGTTCGTATGCAATAACAACTTCTTTAAGTTGCTCTTCTGATAAACCTTCTAATGCTTTTTCAACTTGATTGCTAACGATTTCATTAGCTTTGCCATTTTCGCGTTCTTCATCTGTTTCACCAACACAAATAATTGGTGTCATGCCATGATTAAATACCGCATGTGCTTTTTTATTCACATCTTCATCTGTTTCATGGAATAATTCACGACGTTCTGAGTGTCCAATAACTACGTATTTAACACCTAAGTCAGCTAATGCCACTGGAGAGGTTTCTCCTGTGAATGCACCATTATCTTCAAAATAAGTGTTTTGAGCACCAATTTTCAATCCTTTTGCTTTGCCATCATTCACTAATGAAATTAATGCATCTAATTGAATTGTTGGTGCACAAATTACTGATTCAACTTCTTTTTCATCAGGTAATGTTGGTAAATTATTAACGAAGTCTTTAGCTTCTTTAACTGTTTTGTTCATTTTCCAGTTACCAGCTATGATTGGTTTTCTCATTGATTACACTCCTATATATTTAAAATTGTAATTTTAGCGTTAAATAACTTTTTAAGACGTAAAGTCTTATTCTTTGTACATTTTCCCTTGAAAATACTTAGAAAAACGTACACCTTTTATAAAATGATTATTTATCATTAATTGCTTTAATTCCTGGTAATTCAATACCTTCTAGGTATTCTAATGATGCACCGCCACCAGTAGAAATATGTGTGAAGTCATCTTCAAAACCTAAAGAAATTGCAGCAGCTGCTGAGTCACCACCACCGATAATTGTAGTAGCGTCTTTTAAATTAGCAATGGCTTTACATACACCGATTGTACCTTGAGCAAAGTTACTAAATTCAAATACGCCCATAGGTCCATTCCATACTACTGTATGTGCACCTTCTAATTCTTTAGAGAATAATTCTACAGTTTTAGGGCCAACGTCCATTGCTTCTTGATCAGAAGGGATGTTATCAATTGATACTTCAGTAATTTCAGCGTCATTTGAAAATTCTTTCGCAACTTTCGCATCTACTGGTAACACAATTTGATCGCCGTTACTTTCAAGTAATTCTTTAGCAAAGTCGATTTTGTCTTCTTCTAGTAAAGATAAGCCAATTTCTTTGCCTTGTGCTTTTAAGAAGGTATACGCCATTCCACCACCAATAAGAATTTTATCAGCGATATTTACTAAGTTTTTAATAACACCAATTTTGTCAGATACTTTTGCTCCACCTAAAATTGCAACTACTGGTTTATGTGGGTCGTTAACAACACCACCGATAAATTTAATTTCTTTTTCCATTAAATAACCAGCCGCTGTTTCTAAATGCGTTGAAATACCAACATTAGAAGCATGTTCGCGGTGAGCTGTACCGAAAGCATCATTTACAAATACATCGCCTAGTGATGCCCAATATTTACCTAGTTCAGGGTCATTTTTAGATTCTTTTTTACCATCTAAATCTTCGAAACGTGTATTTTCAACTAATAGTACATCGCCTTCACTTAAGTTTTTGATAGCTGATTCTAATTTTTCACCACGTGTTTCAGGTACGAAAGTAACTTCTTTACCTAATTTTTCAGATAAAGCATCAGCAACAGGTTTTAATGTAAGACCTTCTTTATCACTTTCTTGTTTAACTTTTCCTAAGTGAGAAAATAGTACTAATTTACCACCTTGTTCGATGACATATTTAATTGTTGGTAAAGCCTGAACAATACGGTTATCATTTGTGATCTTACCGTCTTTTAAAGGTACATTGAAATCAGCACGTTCTAAAACAACTTTCCCTTTTAAATCTAAATCAGAAACAATTTTCTTTGCCATTATAATTTCCTCCTCTAAATAGGAATTACTAATATAAAAATAAGCGGAGAAGCGTTAGTGCTCCCCGCTTACTCATAAGCTAACTTATTTCAATAATTTGTACAAGTGTACTGTGAATAGTACATCCATACTGAGCACAAGTTTATTTAACTATGCTTCTAAATTATTTAGATAATTCTGCTAAATATTCTAAAGTACGAACTAATTGAGCCGTGTAAGACATTTCGTTGTCATACCAAGCTGCAACCTTAACTAATTGACGGTCACCAACAGACATTACACGAGTTTGAGTAGCATCGAATAATGAACCGTAAGTCATGCCAACTACGTCAGAAGAAACGATTTCGTCTTCAGTGTAACCAAATGATTCGTTTGAAGCGTTTTTCATTGCTTTGTTAACGTCTTCAACAGTAACATCTTTTTCTAATACAACTGTTACTTCAGTTAATGAACCTGTAGCAACTGGTACACGTTGAGCACCACCGTCTAATTTACCATCGATTTCAGGAATAACTTTACCGATTGCTTTTGCAGCACCTGTTGAGTTAGGTACGATGTTTTGAGCTGCTGCACGCGCACGACGTTTGTCACCTTTTTTATGTGGACCGTCTTGAGTCATTTGGTCACCAGTGTATGCGTGAATAGTTGTCATTAAACCTTCAACTAAACCAAATTCATCACTTAATACTTTAGCAACTGGTGCTAATGAGTTAGTAGTACATGATGCACCTGAAACAACTGTTTCTGAACCATCTAAGTCATTGTGGTTAGTGTTGAATACGATTGTTTTTACATCACCTTTAGCTGGTGCAGAGATTAATACTTTTTTAGCACCTGCATTGATGTGTGCTTCTGCTTTTTCTTTATCTGTATAGAAACCAGTACATTCTAATACTACGTCGATATCTAAATCGCCCCAAGGTAATTTGCTTGCATCTGGTTCTTCGTATGATTTAACTTCTTTACCATTTACGCGGAAACCACCATCAATAACTTCAACTTCTCCTGTGAAACGACCTTGCATAGTGTCATATTTTAATAAATGAGCTAACATTTCGTCGTCTGTTAAGTCGTTTACTGCAACTACTTCAATACCTTCTACGTCTTGAATTCTTCTAAATGCTAAACGACCAATTCTACCAAAACCATTAATTGCTACTTTTACTGCCATTATAATGGCCTCCTTTAAAATGATATTTAAAAAGCTTTAAACTTTTTATTACTAATTTAATATTACCTTTGCTGCTGCTTCATCAGTAATTAAAACTGTATTTTTAGGTGCAATACTTAAGTAAGCTTTAATTGCTTCACCTTTAGATTGTCCACCTGCAACAGCGAATATAAAATCTTTGGTTTCTAAATCTTCAAGTTGTAGTCCTATTGTCTTTACTTTGTAGACTACATTTCCTTGAGCGTCAAAATAGTAACCGAAAGCTTCTGCGACGGCTTGATGATGTTGAAGGTTTTCAATCACCTGTTCTGACGATTGTCTACGATACGCCATCTTCAGCGCATCACCAATACCGTGAATTGTTATATTTGCTTGTCTAATTTTATCTAATGTATGAACCACAGAGGGTTCCATCAGAAGTGTATTATACGTTGATTCACTTACATTATCTGGTACATAAAGTGTTGTATAATAACCACCTGTTTGTTGCGCCATGCTCGCTGAAATCGTGTTAGCTTGATAAATAACATTCTCACCAAGACCACCACGAGCTGGTACGAAAAATACATTAAATGGTAGAAGATGCATGGCTCGGCTTACATTTGCCATTGTTGAACCACCTGTTACTGAAACAATAGCGTCTTCATATAAGATGCTTTCTAATAATTGGCCAGCTTGTCTTCCCATTTCGGATTTAACATTCTCTTGAGCATCTGCATCACCAGGTATAACGTGAACTTCTTTAATACCAAAAGTTGACTTAATTTGATTAGCTAATTGATTATCATCAGTATAAATATTGAAATATTCGTTAAGCTGATTCAAAACTGACTTGCCTTCTTCAGTGATTTCCATTCCAGTCGATTTGACTTGAATTAAATCTTGCTTTTTCAACATATCAGTTTCAGATCTTAAGACACGTTCGGTAATATCCATGTGCTCACTTAAACTTCTTCTACCTACTGGTTGATTATTTGAGATAGTAGTTAAGATAGAAAAGCGTCGATACATTTTATCAATTAAATCAGGTATCAGCTTCTGTTGAATTTTAATCAAGTCCTTCACTACTACCTTCCTCCTTTATGTATAAAAGGTAACCAATAGCATAAACCCAGTTTGACTTATTGTGTCCCGCGCGGGACAAAATCTAACCTCTTTACACTTGCAATAGTACTATTGTGTTGTTGAAAATGCAAGAGAAAAACTCTAATATTTAAAATTATCTGTAAAATCCCCTAATTTAAGTAGTATTTCCCTTTTTGTAAAGTGCCACAAAATTTAATTAAACCCTTATTTTATAGTATTACCCTTTAAGTTTAGAAATTATTCTTTTGCAAAATACTTTCTTGTTTAAACTATTTTAATTTACAATATAAGAAATTCATTTAAGGAGGATGAAGAAATGGCTCGAGAAAATGATAATAATGTAGAAGTCATTGACCCTAAAGATCGTAGATATAAAGATGATAACTATTTTAATGGTAATGAACGTAACAACTATTCAATAAGATATCATTATGGTTGTGGTTGTCCATTTGGTTGCCTTTCTTCAATAATCATTTCTATTTTGCTTTCAATTATTTTTACCTTTTTACTCAATTGGATGTTTTAAAAAAGTAAAAAGTGAGACTTGAAACATGACTGTTTCAAAATCTCACTTTGATAACTACTAACTATATTATTCATTACTATTTGATGATTCTTGGCTTGACTGACTTTGACTAGACGTAGCACTTCGTTGTGAAGTTTGTCTTGTGGTTGATTGCTGCGTAGACGACTGAGTTGTTGATCGTTGTTGGGTCTGTTGTGATTGTTGTGTTTGCGGTGATTGTTGCGTTCTAGTTTGATTGCTTGTCTGGTTACTATTAGACTTATCCGTATTTGACTCACTAGAATTACTATCACTGCTATTATTACTGTTACTTTCTTGAGTTGCTTGTTCTTTAGTGCGAGTTTCTTTTGTTGTAGCTTCTTCTTTAGTTGTTTTCTCTTGTGTTTTTTCTTCCTTAGTCTGTGCTTCTTTGGTTCTTTGTTTCTCTTCTGTTGATGGTTGTTGTTTAGTTCTTTGTTGAGTTGAAGGTGTTGCTTGTTGTGTCTGACGTTGTTGGGTTTGAGCTGTTTGCTGCGTAACATTTTCTTGAGTCACATTCGAACTATCTTCACTTGTTTTTTTATCTTTATCTGACTTATCCTTTTTGTCTTTATCTTCTTTGTCTTTTTTATCATTTTTATCTTTGTGCTCTTCAGTTGATTGATTGTTTAAGCGTTCACTTGAACGATTTGAATGATCTACAAATGCAAAAATCGCAAATGCTAATCCGCTTAATAATAATAAAACGATAATCGTACTAATAAGTTTCGAAATGCCACTCATTTTTTTCTTTTCCGGTTCACCAAAGTCATCTCTATTTCTATTGTTCTTAGACATAAGTTACCTCACTTTAATATATTAAAATTGTCTAGTCCCCTAAATGTAGCATATAATTTTACAGTAATTCGCACGGAAATGAAATAAAAAGGTTTAAGACATTAATTATAATGATACATAATCACTTATATATGATAACATCATAAGTAATTACAAACATCAATAATGCAAATTTAATTTTATTATAATGTGAAAGTGTGAGTCATAATGAAAAAAATTGTTTCTGAAGATATATTTGAAGATGAAAATGTTCCTAAACATAATCTAAAATCTATGATGTTGAATAATGATGATTATGATGACAGTCATACATCTCAGTTTGATTTTATATTTTTATCAGTCATTTTCATTCCTCTAATCATATTATTCTTAATCTTTATTCATTAGGACTATAATAGATATACAAAGAGCCCACACGATTCTCGCATGGGCTTCTACTAAAGGGAGTCAAAATTGACCTTCGTTTATTTTGTGTAGTCTATGGGGTATACTCAATTTACTCAGAGATATTGAAATCTACTATAGCGAAGGTACAAATTAATTATAACTTAACTTTAGATAATTTAAATCCTGTTTACAGCTTAGTAAATGACATATTATTGACTAATCATTGTACATTTTTTGAACAAGAAAAGTTCAATGTTGATAATAGAAAAGCTATCTTAATACTATAAATTAATAGAGGTGTAAATATGAAGCAATTCTTAATAACTGGCGGAACTGGAATGGTAGGCAGTCAATTAGTAAATGAATTAAAGAATCGCGATGTACATATTACAATACTAACTCGTAGTGATAAGCAAAGTGATGATCCAAAGATTTCTTATGTTAATTGGTCAAAAGACGGTTGGATGTCCCAAGTTCCAGATATAGATGTTGTAGTTAATTTGGCTGGTGCAACTTTAAATAAACGCTGGACTCCATCATATAAACAATTGATTATGACTAGTCGTATTCAGTCAACACAAGCACTAGTTGACTTGTTTAGCCAACGGGAACATAAACCTGAAGTGCTCTTTAATGCTAGTGCAATGGGTTATTATCCACCTAGTTTATATCATACGTATACAGAAAAATATCAAACACATCCGTTTGATTTTCTATCTGATGTGGTTTATCAGTGGGAACGTTTTGCTAAACGCTTTGAGTCATTTGGTACGCGAGTAGTACTTGGCAGATTCAGCATGATTTTATCTGATGATGGAGGCGCCTTACAGACGATGAAGCTTCCTTATAAATTCTTCGTAGGTGGTAAATTAGGATCTGGTTTCCAATGGTATTCATGGATTCACATTAATGACTTAGTGCGCGCAATTCTATTCACAATCGATAATCCTAAAGCAAAAGGTCCATTCAATATGGCTGCACCTATTGCTGAACGCCAAAATTTATTTGGATACACACTTGCGCGTGTCATGCATCGCCCTCATGAAACATGGGTACCATCATTCCTAATGCGATTAGCACTTGGTGAAATGTCTACGGTTGTTTTAGATACGCAAAAGGTATTACCAAATAAACTGGATGCGCTCGGTTTTATATTTAACTATCCTAATCTAAAAATTGCTTTCGAAGATTTAATAGATGCATAATAATTTAATTGGAGTTTTGAAAATGAATGACGAGAAATTAACTTATTTTCTACTTATCATCGCAAGTCTATTTCTTATACTCAATGGTATTTTCGCTTTCGAACATAATTTAGTAATTATATTAATGTCTATATTCTTCATTTTAATTGGCATTATTTTACTTATTATATCTATTCGACTGTTCCTAAAACGTTCTTCAAACAATTAAAATAGTCATAAAAAAACGGGGAGTGTTTGTTTAAACACTCCCCATTTTTATGCCATGGTTAAATTCGATTATTTATCTTCTGGTTGCATAACATTATCAATTAAACCATATTCTTTAGCTTCGTCAGCAGTTAAGAAGTTATCACGATCAGTATCTTTTTGAATTTTTTCAATACTTTGACCTGTACGTTCAGCTAAAATTTTGTTTAATTTTTCGCGTGTTTTTAAAATGTGGTTAGCAGCAATTTCGATTTCAGTTGCTTGTCCTTGTGCACCACCTAATGGTTGGTGAATCATAACTTCAGCGTTTGGTAATGCAAAGCGTTTACCTTTTGCGCCAGCTGCTAATAGGAATGAACCCATTGATGCAGCCATACCGATACAAATTGTTTGTACATCTGGTTTAATATGTTGGATTGTATCATAAATTGCAAATCCAGCAGTAACACTACCACCTGGAGAATTAATATATAGATAGATGTCTTTCTCAGAGTCTTGAGCTTGTAAGAATAATAATTGTGATACAATTGAATTTGCTACATTATCATCAATTGCAGAACCTAACATAATAATACGGTCTTTCAATAAACGTGAATAAATATCGTATGCACGTTCACCGCGATTTGTTGTTTCGATTACTGTAGGAATTAAATTCATTTATATTTCCTCCTTGTGATTAACTGTTAATTAGTATTTTACATCAAAAGTCAAAAATGGTCAAAATTTAAACTCATCTAGCATTAAGAAAAGTTGACCATATTTTAATAGATTTTGTACACTATAAACATACATTCAGATTGTACTTTTAAAATAACAATTAGTACAGAAATTTGTCTTTATCATTTAATATCTCCTCGTAGTGTAACGGATAGCACGTAAGATTCCGGTTCTTAAGATAGAGGTTCGACTCCTCTCGAGGGGGCTAATATCTTCAATTATACATATTTTAATTTCAAGAATGCCGTTGTGACGGCGTTCTTTTTTATTTATCTTTTAATTAAAAACCAAAGAAAACTAAATTTCAGGGACTTTTCAGGGATCCAAGTCCCTAGTTCTAAAAAAAGAACTCGCCAATCCATGACGAGTTTATACTTATAATTCTATTTTTTCACCACTTCGAATTTTGTCTGCAAGTTCATTTAACTTTCTTAAACGATGGTTGACTCCAGATTTAGATATCGGACCAGTCGATATCATTTCTCCTAGTTCTTTTAAAGAGATTTCTTGATGCTCAACTCGAAGTTTAGCAATCTCTCTTAAGCGATCAGGCAAATTATCTAATCCGATTTCCTGTTCAATTAACTGAATACTTTCTACTTGTTTCATAGCGGCACTTACAGTCTTATTAAGGTTTGCAGTTTCACAATTTACTAAACGATTCACTGAATTTCTCATATCCCTAACAATTCGCACATCTTCAAACTTCAATAATGCCTGGTATCCACCTATTAAACTTAGAAAGTCAGAAATTTTTTCAGCTTCTTTTAAATAAGCAATACTACCCTTTTTTCGTTCTAAATGTTTAGCATTTAATCCATAACTATTCATTAATTTAGTTAAACCTTCAGAATGATTCTCATATTGAGAAAATATTTCTAAATGATAGGATGATGTCTCTGGATTATTTACAGATCCTCCAGCTAAAAATGCGCCTCTTAAATAACTTCTACGCATTTCATCATCTTTAATCATGCTAGCATCAATATCGTGAACAAAAATACCATTCTTTAATATACCAAGTTCATCTAGAATTTCTTTAGCTCGCACTTTTGTACGACAAATATAAATATTATTTTTCTTTAATTTCATTTTTTTACGAACTAGAATTTCCACTTCTACATTAAATATGCGTTTAATTAATGAATAAATTCTTCTAGCGGTCGTAGCATTCTCTGTTTGAACATTAATTACGAATTGTTGATTAGATAGGCTAAGTGCACCGTTCATACGAATTAATGCGCTAAGCTCTGCTTTGGCATTGCTTTCATCAACATCAATGCGTGTTAATTCATTCTTCATATCTGATGCAAAACTCATCACATTTCCCCCTCTAATCAATTTTATATATACATGTAACTAACATCCTATATAGTTGCACTATATTACACGAATACATTAATAAACATACGCTCTATATCATACCATAGTTATACAGATGATTAGAAGTGTTATTTTTTAGGTCTAAATTGAATCGTACTTGTCATTTCAAGTGCTAAATCATAGATCAATCTTGCTAAAACTTTAGTATTGTGACGTACTAAATGATCATCTAATATTTCGACTAAATTAGATGACGTAATCATTCTAATATTATGATCTGTAATTTTATGTTCATCCATAACAACCGGTTTAGCATTACGCTCTTTATAACGTTCTAACACTTTATCATCGTATTTATCATTACTACAGATGACATAATCAATAAAATCACTTCCAGCATGTTTATGTATTGCTTGAATATGGTCCATAACATCGTAATCTGATGTTTCTCCCGGTTGAGTCATAACATTAGATATATATAATTTAGGTGCTTTAGAACATAAAATAGCTTCTGACATACCTTTAACACATAAATTCGAAATAACACTTGTGTATAGTGAGCCAGGTCCGAGCACGATTAAATCTGCATCTTCTAATGCGTCAATTGCTTCTTCCATAGGCTCAACATTTTCAGGTTCTAAAAAAACACGATCAATACGTTTGTATTTCTTTGGTATTTGAGATTCTCCTCGTACAATTTCTCCATCTTCTAACACTGCGTTTAGCATCACATTAGTATTCGTTGAAGGAATCACTTTACCTTTAATATTTAAAATCTTACTTAATTCTTTAACTGCATGACCGAAGTCATTCTTTATATTTGTTAAGGCTGCTAGTAATAAATTACCTAGTGAGTGTCCTTCGATTTGATTTTCTTTAAATCGATATTGAAATAATTCTTCAATGACTGGTTCAGCATCACTTAGTGCTGCGATAACATTTCTAATATCACCTGGAGCAGGTATATCCATCTCACTACGTATTTTGCCAGTACTACCACCATCATCAGCTACAGTAACGATGGCCGTTATATCAATGGGGTACTCTCTCAGCCCCCTCGCCAATACTGATAGGCCTGTTCCACCGCCTATGAGTACAATCTTTAATTGTTTCATTTTCTCACGCCACTTTCGATATGTGCATCTCTGTGATGAACATAGACATTATAATCAAATATTTCTGTTAATTCTTCACCAATGCGTTTAGCTAACGCAACAGAGCGATGTTGACCCCCTGTACAACCTATTGCAATTACTAATTGTGATTTACCCTCTTTTTTATAACCTGGTATCATAAATTTCAGTAAATCCATTAATTTTTCGAAAAACATTTCAGTTTCTTTCCATTTCATAACATAATGGTAAACTGGTTCATCTTCTCCTGTCATCGGTCTTAAGTCTTCAACATAATAAGGATTTGGTAGGAAACGAACATCAAATACTAAATCTGCGTCTTTTTGTATACCATGTTTAAAGCCGAAACTTGATACATTGATACTAAAGGATTTAAAATTCTCATCTTCAAATTTTTCTTTCACTCTAGCTTTAAGTTCTTTCGTCGTCAATTGCGTTGTATCTACAATATAATTAGCGATTGTACGAATATTGCTAAGCAATTGCTTTTCTTCTAAGATCGAATCCATCAAAGACATTTGTCCATTTTCATTTAAAGGGTGGGCTCGTCTAGATTCTTTGTATCTAGAAATTAGTTTTTCTGTTTCCGCTTCTAAAAACATGACATCTACAATTACATCGTTTCTACTTTTGATTGCATCAATTTCTTCTACTAATGATTTAAATAATTCTTTACCTCTTAAATCTATAGCAATAGCTACTTTTTGCAAAGAAGGATTACCTTGTTCCATTAATTCTACAAATTTAGGGAGTAAAATAGGTGGTAGATTATCAACACAGAAGTAACCAATATCTTCTAAACATTGTATGACCACTGATTTACCCGCACCGGATAGACCTGTTACTACTAATAGTTCACTTTTACTCATTTCATTTTCTTTATGGTTCGTCATTTTGACACCGCCTAGTTAATCTTTTTATTGTATACATACGTTTTAGAATATCGTTAATTTACTTTCATAATATCATATGAGCTACTTATCGTAACTATTATAGCGATATCTGAATCTAATATTGATTTAAATAAAAAAGGCTAGAATTCATGCTTTAATCACTATATGATGTGATTGCATGCTCTAGCCTAATCTTATTTATGCTTCTTGCTTATCTTTTAATTCTTCAATGTAATCAATAGCACTTTGTGCTGCTATACTACCATCACCAGTAGCTGTTACAATTTGACGTAAACCTTTATCTCTAACATCACCAGCCGCAAATATACCTGGCACTTTCGTACTCATATTATCTTCAGTTACAATATAGCCCATATCATTAGTAATTCCTAGATTCACAAATGGTGCTGTTAATGGTTTCATACCAATGTAGATGAATACCCCATCTGCATCTAAAGTTTCTTCAGAGGCATCTTTGGTAGAAACAAGTGTTACAGAACCTACTTTTCCATCTTTTTCATTAATAGATTTTAAAGTATGACTCCATATAAAATCGATTTTGTCATTTTTAAACGCACGATCTTGCAAGATTTTTTGTGCTCTTAATTCATCTCTTCTGTGTACAATTGTAACTTTATCTGCGAATTTAGTTAGGAATGCACCTTCTTCAACTGCAGAATCCCCGCCACCTATTACAAATAGGTTTTTATTTTTGAAGAATGCACCATCACATACTGCACAATAACTTACACCGCGTCCACCTAGTTCTTGTTCACCAGGGACACCAATTTTTTTATATTCAGCACCAGTTGAAATAATTACCGCACGAGCTGTTATCTCTTTATTGCCTAAATTAATTTCTTTATAGTCACCTTTATCTTCAATAGATTTAATATCTCCATATTGATATTCAGCACCGAATTTTTTAGCGTGTTCGAACATTTTAGTTGATAAATCTGGACCAGTAATCATTTCGAATCCTGGGAAGTTCTCTACTTCCTCTGTATTTGCCATTTGTCCACCAGGCATGCCTCGTTCAATCATTACTGTGCTTAAATTTGCACGTGATGCATAAACTGCCGCAGTCATACCGGCTGGTCCAGCACCGATAATTGCAACATCATAATTTACTTCAGTCATTTTTATGCCTCCTACGTTTTTAATATCATGCGCATTATATATTAATATTTGAAATCTTTAAATTTATATGCTCAACAATTGATCAATTGCGTTATCTAACTTATAACGCGATACATTAAACAATTCCATAATTTTCTTTTTAGTCATATGGCTATGATAATAACGATGATATAGATAAGCATGTGCAGCTACATATCTGTCAACTTCACTAAAATCAACATCGTTCGCAATTAACCCTTCACTTTTATCAATCCAACTTATAAATAATTCCGTATCTTTCTGTATGTCGTCCATTTCATATAAACTCACTAAACCTTTGTGAATGAAATCTAATTTATTTAAATGCAGTCCCTGTACTAAATAAGTAAGGTAAAGTTTTTCATAGTCATTCATTGTTTCTAAAATAGACCAAATCTCTTGAGTCATTAATATTTCTTTACCATTTAATTGATTTAATAAAAACACACCATAAAGTCTATAATGGCTATCATCATCTAATAACAGTGGTAATATTTTTTGATCAAATGTTTGTTTACTCTCTTCAAGTACCCAAGGTGCGTAGCCCACATCAACTTTAGAAATTTGCAGTAACTTCTCCCAAAACACTTTACTCTGTTCTTTATTTCCGAGGTAATAATAATTAAAGCTCAATGCATTAAACATTTGAATTGAGGCAAATTTACCTTTTTTGTATAGTGGTAATAATATTTGTTGAGATGCATCGTACTGTTTTAAATAGCTTAGTACTATGCCCAATTTAAAACTTCCATCATCATTCATTGGTACTACTTTACTTAATATTTTAAGATACTTGTGATACTTATCTTTTTCATTCGTATTGTAAAGTAGCAATGTATAGTGACATAGTGCATGTACATCTGAATTATCTTCTGCTAATAACGCTTCAAACATGTCTTTAGCAATATCATATTCACTTAAATACAAATAGCACATTGCTAATAAGTTGCGAATGACTCTATGTTCTTGAATTTTCTCATCTTGATTCAAAATATATTTACGTGCATCTTGTAATCTTCCTTGAGAAAATAAATATTGGAATAGTAATTGCGTTGAGAAAAGTTGTGCTTCGAGCTGAATTTTATCTTCACTCATATAAGACACTTCGAATGTTTTTTCTAATTCTTCTCTAAAGTCAGTATCATCAGTTAAAATCACATAATTAATACCAAACAAGAAGGCCTTGTTTGGCTCATTAAGGTCAATGTTTAATTGACTAAGTTGGTAGTAACTGTCGGCAACATGATTACCTTCAATAATGCTATCATAAAACAAATGCTCAGCTCGTCTACCTAAATTAAGTTTGTTTAAGCAATAAGCATACTTTAATTTAATATCAAAATCTTGTGGTGACAAATCAAGCACTTTTTTATAGTATTCTACTGCCTTATTAAAATCTTGCATTTTATATTTTTGATCAGCCATTTTACGATAAAATGGTTCATCAAATTTCATCGAGATAATATTGTCATTGTTTTGCGCCATTCTTTGTCACCTCTCTTTATTTATGATGTATTTGCATAGGATTGCCATATGCAATGGCATAATCTGGTATATCTTTTGATACAACTGTTCCAGCTTTAACGACTACATGATTACCAATATGTACACCTGGTAGAATGGTCGAATTTGCACCGATTAATGTATGATCACCAATGTACACTGGACCATAGCGATATTCATCCACTAATACTTCGTGCGTTAATATTGTTGTATTATAACCAATTACAGAATTATTGCCAATTGTAATGAGTTGCGGATAAAAGAGATCAGGCATTACTTTATAGGCAATAGCAGTATGTTGTCCAATGGTCATATTCAATAGATGAATGTATATCCAGCGTTTCCATTTTAAATTTGGTATAAAACGACATAATTCAATTAGCAATGTATTGGTGAATACTTTTGAAAAACGTACTAAACTATAAATTCGCCATAGCGGATTAATCTTATGATGGCCTTCTTTAGTTAACCGTCTCATGATTTCACTTTCGCCTTAGAACTATTCCAAGTTAACGGACCTGCTTCTTTGTACAATGATGGTTGATATTTAATGCGACGATAAATTAAAATCACCAAACCAATTATAATTAAAATAACTGATACCAATTGCGCTACTCTAATATGACTTGTCAGCATTAAACTATCCGTTCTTAATCCCTCTACAAAGAAACGTCCAATTGAATACCATATTAAATAGAGTGTGAATGTTTCACCTACACGAAGATACTTTCTAATTGTAATTAAAATGATGAATCCCAAAATATCCCATATAGATTCATATAAGAATGTTGGATGGTAGTATACCCCTTCAATATACATATTACGAATAATAAACTCAGGAATATGTAAATTTTCTAAAAAGGTTCTTGAGACTGGACCGCCATGGGCTTCATGATTCATAAAGTTACCCCAACGTCCAATACCTTGAGCTAAAATAATACTTGGTGCTACAATGTCACCAATTTGAAATGGATTTAAATTTTTAATTTTACAAACAATAATACCAGTGATAAATCCACCTAAAAGACCACCATGTATTGCAATACCACCATGCCATATCATTGGAATTTCAATAGGGTTTTGGGCGTAATATGGCCATTGAAAAATCACGAAGTAAATACGTGCAGCGATGAACCCAAAGATGGCACTGTAAAAGATGACGTCAACAAGCGTATCTTTATGTAAACCAACATATTTCAAGCTTTCTTGAGCTATGAAATAACCAATAAGGATTCCTACCGCAATAATGATACCGTACCATTTTATTGAAAGTGGACCTATGCTAAATGCAGTAGGATCAATATAATTCAGATTAAAAAGCATGTTTTAGTTCTCCTTGCTTTGATGACCTTTTTTTAAGATTTCTTCATTTAAACGTTGATTAAATTCTTCAGCTGTATTAATCCCCATTATATTTAAACGATAATTCATTGCTGCGACTTCTATAATGACTGCAACATTTCGTCCTGGTCTTACAGGAATTGTTTTTTTAGTGATTTCTGTATCAAGAATTTGTAATGTTTCTTCATTCAATCCAACTCGGTCATACAGTTTATCTTTATCCCAATTTTCAAGGTTAATGTTAAGACGAATTTGTTTTTGTGTGAGGATTGACCCCGCTCCAAATAATGTCATGACATTGATGATACCGAGACCCCTAATTTCTAATAAGTGCTCAATTAATTTAGGTGGTGTCCCTATTAATTCATCTTTAGTTATTTCACGAATTTCTACGTTATCATCAGCTACGAGTCGATGACCTCTTTTCACTAATTCAAGTGCAGTCTCACTTTTACCTATACCAGAATCTCCAGTGATTAACACACCCACACCATAAACATCGACTAATACACCATGTAATGATGTTGTCTTAGCTAATTCATGTTCAAGGAATGTCGTTAATCGACTCATTAAACTTGTAGTTGCATCCTTTGATACGATTAGTGGTGTATCCATTTCTTGAGCGGCATCAATCAGCTCTTGCGGAGGTTCTAATCCTCTTGTCACAATAATTGCAGGTGTTTCAGGACGACATAATTTTCTCATACGTCCATGACGTTCCTCGTCTGGTAATAAATTATAAAACGATAATTCTGTAGTACCTAGTAATTGAATGCGGTCTGCAGCATAGTGTGAAAAATATCCAGCCATTTCTAGACCTGGTCTAGAAATATCCGTATTTTTAATAGGTTTATGTAATCCTTTTTCACCCGTAAACAATTCTAATTTAAGTAATTTGACTAATTTCTCTGTCGTTAACATGAGTTCACCTCAAAATTTTCACTTGAATTCATTCACCTATTATCATATCAAAAATAAAGACAAGATTAATATAAAAAAGAAGAAATCCTATTATATTTGTTTCATATACACCTTAGATTGCTTTTAAATGATTAAGGGAACAACATACAGTTTGTATTAAATCACTTAACCTCACTTATTGAATTTCTTATTACAATTCCCTTTGTTGGGTTTAATGTTATGTTATTAAAAAAACTGAGAAAAGCTCGATGTGAGCGTATTCTCAGTTAAGTCATTTAATGCGAGATGCCTATGATCCCTTAAATTACTATTAATTTTCAAAATCTATATTTCAATTTATTCAACTTTATCTCGTTCAAGTACCGTTTTTAAATATTTACCTGTGTATGATGATTCTACATTTGCAATCTCTTCCGGTGTACCAGTAGCAACTAGTGTACCACCACCATCGCCACCTTCAGGTCCTAGATCAATAATATGATCTGCTGTTTTAATGACATCTAGATTATGTTCAATAATCACAACAGTATCCCCGTTCTCAACTAGACGATTAAGCACTTTTAGCAAACGACTAATATCATCGACATGCAAACCAGTTGTAGGTTCATCAAGAATATAGATGGAACGACCAGTTGAACGTTTATGCAATTCAGATGCTAATTTAACACGTTGTGCTTCTCCTCCTGATAGAGTTGTAGCTTGTTGTCCAAGCGTGATGTAACCTAAACCAACATCTACAAGTGTTTGTAATTTACGATGTATTTTAGGAATGTTTTCAAAGAAATACGTTGCTTCTTCGACTGTCATTTCAAGCACTTCAGCAATATTCTTACCTTTATAAGTCACTTCTAATGTTTCACGGTTATAGCGCTTCCCATCACAAACTTCGCATGGAACATACACATCAGGTAAAAAGTGCATTTCAATTTTAATAATGCCATCACCTTTACAAGCTTCACAACGTCCACCTTTAACATTAAAGCTAAAGCGTCCTTTTTGATAACCACGAATTTTCGCTTCATTAGTTTGAGCAAATACATCACGTATATCATCAAATACGCCAGTATAAGTGGCTGGATTAGAACGTG
The DNA here is from genome assembly GCF_001839115.1 of Staphylococcus sp. HMSC62B09. Classification (NCBI taxonomy): domain Bacteria; kingdom Bacillati; phylum Bacillota; class Bacilli; order Caryophanales; family Staphylococcaceae; genus Staphylococcus; species Staphylococcus sp. HMSC62B09. The sequence continues at coordinate 100,641 of NZ_KV840121.1, read as the reverse complement.
GCGTTCTACCGATAGGAGATTGGTCAATATCAATAATTTTATCTAATTGATCAATACCTTCAATGCTATCAAAGGCACCCGGTTTAACTTTAGATTTATTTATTTTTTGAGCTAATGATTTATATAATACTTCATTAACTAGTGAACTTTTACCTGAACCAGACACACCTGTTACAACTGTCATTACAGACAATGGAATATCTACATCTACACCTTTTAAGTTATTACTTCGTGCACCTTTGATACTAATTTTGCGATCAATTACTTCTCGACGATGTTCAGGAACGTCGATATGTTTCTTACCGCTTAAATATTGTCCTGTTAAAGATTTCTTATCTTTCATGACTTTACTTGGCGTACCACTAGAGACGATTTCACCACCATAATTACCTGCACCAGGACCGACATCTACGAGATAATCAGCTGCTCGCATAGTGTCATCATCATGTTCAACAACAATAAGTGTATTGCCCAAATCTCGCATTTCTTTTAAAGTACTTATCAAACGATCATTATCACGTTGGTGTAAACCAATAGAGGGTTCGTCAAGCACATAAAGTACCCCTGTTAAGCGTGAACCGATTTGTGTCGCTAATCGAATACGTTGTGCTTCACCACCAGAAAGAGTACCTGACGCACGATTAAGTGTTAAATATTCTAATCCAACATTATTTAGAAATGACAATCTTGAAATGATTTCTTTTAAAATTTGATTTGCAATAGCTCTATCTTGTTCTGAAAGCTCGATATTTTCATAGTAATTTAATGCATTCTTGATAGAATATTCAACTACTTCTCCAATATTATATCCACCAACGTAAACAGATAACGCTTCTTTACTCAAACGTTTACCGTGACAAGTTTCGCAAGGCAGTTTAGTCATGTATTTACTCATTACTTCACGTGTATATTCCGATGGTGATTCATGATAACGACGGTCAATGTTGGGAACAACACCCTCGAATTTCATTCTTCTATGACGTGTCCCACCGTTACGACTGTGAAAAGAAAAATCAATTTCTTTATCACCTGAACCATTCATTAATATGTTTTTCTGTCTATCAGTCAACTTTTTATATGGCTTATCCATATTTATTTTATATACTTCACATACGCGTTTTAATAAAGTTGGGTAAAAATCTGAACTCGTAGGTTCCCATGGTTCAATCGCACCTTCATTTAGAGTCTTATTAGGGTCTGGAACTACCAAATCAAGATCGACCGTTAATCTTTGACCTAAACCATCACAAGTTGGACAAGCACCAAACGGACTATTGAAACTAAACATTCTAGGTTCTAATTCACCAATAGAGAACCCGCAAATTGGGCAAGCATGATTCTCAGAAAATTTAAGGTCCTCTCCATCAATTACATCGACAGTAATATTGCCATCAGCTAATTCTAAACCTGTCTCAATTGAATCTGCTAAACGTGTTTCAATACCATCTTTAACTACCAAACGGTCTATGACTACCTCGATAGTATGGTTTTTATTTTTATCTAATTCTGGAACCTCATTGACATCGACAATATCGCCGTCAACTCTAAGACGTACATAGCCTTTTTTACCAATATCTGAGATAAGTTTCTCATGACTACCTTTTCTATGAGAAACAACTGGCGCTAAAATTTGAATTTTAGTGCGTTCTTCAAGCTCTAAAATGCGATCAACCATTTGTTGCACAGTTTGAGATTCAATTTCAATATTATGATTAGGACAATATGGCTTGCCTATTCGTGCGTATAACAAACGAATATAATCATAAATCTCCGTTACCGTTGCTACTGTTGATCGAGGATTTTTACTTGTCGTCTTTTGGTCAATTGAAATAGCTGGTGATAATCCCTCTATCGTATCAACATCTGGTTTATCCATCTGCCCCAAAAATTGACGCGCGTATGCACTTAATGATTCTACATAACGTCTTTGACCTTCAGCATAAATTGTATCGAATGCTAAAGATGATTTACCTGACCCAGATAGCCCTGTCATAACAATTAATTTATTTTTTGGAAGTTCAATGTCTACGTCTTTTAAGTTATGTACACGTGCACCCTTTACTACAATACTTGGTCCCTTCATTTAACTGTCACCCTTCTGCTTTTAATTCAAATAACATATCTCTTAGTTCTGTTGCTTTTTCAAACTCTAAATCTTTAGCTGCTTTTTTCATTTCTTTTTCTATATTTTCAATTGTTTTTTGTCTTTCTTTTTTAGTCATTTTCTTAGGTAATTCGGTTTGTTGTTTTTCATTTGTTTCATCATTATCAACCGTGGCACTAATAACATCATGAATTTTCTTATTAATTGTTTTAGGTGTGATTCCATATTTTTCATTATGTGCCATTTGTATATCACGACGTCTTTGCGTTTCATCAAGCGCATACTGCATTGAATCGGTAATTTTATCGGCATACATAATCACTTCACCTTTCTCATTTCGTGCAGCACGACCTATCGTTTGGATTAATGAGCGGTTTGAGCGCAAGAAACCTTCTTTATCTGCATCTAAAATAACAACTAATGAAACTTCCGGTATATCAATTCCCTCTCTTAATAGATTGATACCGACAACAACATCATACGTTCCCATTCTTAAGTCACGAATAATTTCAATACGTTCTAACGTTTTAATCTCTGAGTGTAGGTAATTTACTTTTATACCCGCTTCTTTCATGTATGTCGTTAAATCCTCACTCATTTTTTTAGTTAACGTTGTGACTAAGACACGTTCATCTCTATCAATACGTTCTTGAATTTCACTAAGTAAATCATCAATTTGATTTTTAGTTGGTCGAACGTCAATTTTAGGATCTAAAAGACCAGTAGGACGAATAATTTGTTCAATCATTTCATCGGTATGTTCAATCTCATAAGGTCCTGGTGTAGCTGATACATATACCAACTGATTCGTTTTTTGTTCAAACTCCTCAAATTTTAATGGTCGGTTATCCATCGCACTAGGTAATCGGAAACCATGATCTACTAACACTTGCTTACGCGCACGGTCACCGTTAAACATCCCTCTTATTTGTGGCAATGTAACGTGAGACTCATCGATCATTACTAACCAGTCATCACCGAAATAATCTAGTAACGTATAAGGTGTTGAACCTAAAGGTCTTAACGTTAGATGTACAGAATAGTTCTCGATACCCGAACAGAATCCCATTTCTCTCATCATTTCTAAATCATAATTCGTTCGTTGCTCTAGACGTTGTGCTTCTAATAGCTTATTCTCATTTTTTAATTCTTTTAATCGCTCTTCTAATTCCTTCTCAATACGCTCTATGGCAATCTTCATTTTTTCTTCTCGTGTTACGAAGTGAGACGCCGGGAAAATCGCGAAATGTTCACGTTCGCGAATGACTTCTCCCGTTAAATAATTAACTTCTCGAATACGATCAATTTCATCGCCAAAAAATTCAACACGAATACACATTTCTTCACGTGAGGCTGGGAAAATTTCAACCACGTCGCCACGTACTCTAAATGTACCACGTTGGAAATCAATATCATTTCTAGAATATTGTACGTCTACGAGTTTACGAAGCAGTTCACTTCGATCCATTTCCATACCAACTCGAACACTTACTACTAAATTTTTATATTCTTCCGGATTACCTAAACCATAGATACAGCTGACACTGGCAATGATAATGACATCATCACGTTCAAATAATGCACTTGTGGCAGAATGTCGTAGTTGGTCAATTTCGTCATTAATTGAGGCATCTTTCTCAATAAACGTGTCTGTTGAAGGTACATAGGCTTCTGGTTGATAGTAATCATAGTAACTAACAAAGTATTCTACTCTATTTTCAGGAAAGAATTCCTTAAACTCACTATACAGTTGTCCCGCTAATGTTTTATTGTGTGCAATGATGAGCGTTGGTTTCCCCACTTCTTTAATAACATTACTCATTGTAAATGTCTTACCTGTACCAGTGGCACCTAAAAGCGTTTGATGACGCTTTCCTTCTTTAACACCTTTGACTATTTTCTCTATTGCTTGTGGTTGGTCCCCTTGTGGATCAAACTCAGAATTCAATTTAAACGGGTAATGTTCCACCATTCTGATAAGCGCCTCCTTGAATTAAGCATTCTTAACTATTTATTTGAAACTTTGGTGTAAATAAATGATGTATGAAAATTTAACAATGATTTGTTTTAAATTGTATCTTTATTCTTAATAAAAATTCTACTGAAATAATTTAAATGACCTCTTTAAGTGAAAATCATAAATTCATTCACTTAATAATTTCCTATTATTTGTATAGTATTCTCACATAAGGCTATTTTATCAAATATATAAATAAAAATACAAACGTTTGTTCGCTTACGTTTGTATTTTCAAAATCATTTATTATTATTTAATATTCCACTAATGCGTGTGATTTATTCATATACAATTTAATGGTGCCCGCTCTTAAATATGCTTTAAATTTTACTTCCATCTGGACAAATTGTGCATTTACACTATAAATCAACTTACAGTAACATTCAAAAGTTCTGTTTGATAGTATTTAGTCTTGATGCTTATGAAATTCAAGGTTATCTATAATGACATATCCAGCTAATAGGGATACTACATCGATAAAGATTATCCATTCATTATGAAAGAATCCTTTGTAAATTGAAGCAGCTATCAAAATCAATGTCACAATAACACCCACCCATTTACTTCGAGTTATGACACTAAACAACACGACTAATACACATGGAAAAAATGCAGCTAAAGCGTACCAAATCATTTATCTCACCCATTTATTCGATTTAAAATCGCCATTGTAGTTTCTCGCAATTCTGCTCGAGGAATGAAGTTTTCAGTTAGCATTTCAGGTATGACATTTTCTATGAAATCTTGAACAGAACTTAAGTGATCAAATTGCATGATTGTTTCCAAGCTGTGTTCATAAATTTCAAAGAATAAGTCCTCGGGATTACGTTTCTGTATTTCGCCGAACGTTTCATACAATAAATCAATTTTGTCGGCTACAGATAAAATTTGACCCTCTAACGAATCATCTTTCCCCTCTTGTAGTCGTTCTCGATAAATATCTTTATAAGGTTCAGGTATTTCTTCATTAATAAACGTGTCCACCATATCTTGTTCAACTTGAGAAAACAACATTTTCAATTCCGTTTTAGCGTACTTCACTGGTGTTTTAATGTCACCAGTAAATACTTCGGCAAAATCATGATTCAGTGCTTTTTCATATAAACTTTTCCAATCAATAGTATTACCATGATGTTCTTCTACAGTCGCTAAATATTGTGCAATCTTGGTAACTTTAAAAGAGTGAGCAGCAACATTATGTTCAAAATATTTAAATTTACCTGGTAAGCGAATTAATTTCTCTAAATCAGAAAGTCTCTTAAAGTATTGATGAACACCCATTTTACCTTACCTCCATACTCTGTTAAATAAAGATTATACTTACATTTATTATATCAATCAACATTTCTATGAGAAGTGTCAATTCTTTATACATTGTAAAATGTTGAAAAAGTATAAAAAATAAGACCCTCAGCATAGTTTCACGCTTAAATGAACTATCGAGGTGTCTTATGTATACAATTTGTCGAATGATTATATTACGATTCGTTAAATTGAATTTGAAGCTTTCATCATTTTATCAAATACCTTGGTTGGCAATATAGCATGTAAAAATTCAAAGGATTTAGCTGCAAATCCTGTTAGATAACGTGGTTTAGGTTTATTACTATCTATTGCTTTTGCAATCGCTTTTGTTACTACCATTGGATTTGAAAGCATATTAGAATGATATTGCTTTTTCATACTTTGAGTCACTTTCATCGCAGTAGCTTCATAGGCACCGCCTTTTACAGAATCAGCTAGTTTATCAGCAGCGATGATCCCCCAATCTGTTTTAATCCCACCTGGTTCAATAATAGATACTTCTATCCCGAATTCCTCTACTTCCATTCGTAAAGAATCGCTAAAGGCTTCTAATGCATATTTCGTAGCATGATACCAAGCGCCAAAATAAGTTGTAAGTCGTCCACCCATAGATGAAATATTAATGATATGTCCTGATTTTTGTGCTCTCATATGTGGTAAAACTAGCAGTGTAATACGTGCTCAACTAAATATATTTACTTCAAATTACTGTTTCGCTTATTCAATTGTGACATCTTCGATTGCACCATATGAACCATAACCGTCATTATTAACGAGTACATCAATTCTTCCTTCGTTTTCGATAATAGTATCGATTGCCGTTTTGATTGAATCTTCATTTGTTAAATCTAATTTTAATGGGTTCACCTGTTTTATGTTTTCAAGACTTTCTATCCACCGACTAGCGCCATAAACTATATTTCCCTGTACTGCTAAATATTCTGCTGTTTTATAACCAATACCACTTGTTGCTCCTGTAATTAAAATGACTTTTCCCATAAACGGTTCCATCTTTATATTCTATTTTGAAAACACGATTATACGTAAAAAGCACAAATCTATTATTAAAAATTCGCTTACATTGAGCTTACTTCAATACATAACAATTATTTCATTTTTCTTTTATTAACCAATATATACTAGTTACACAGGAATGTATTGTGATAAGTATTTTAATTAAAGATTAGATTGTTTTCCTAAAATGTACAGAAAGCGGTTCCTAACCATTTATATAAAATACCCCCCTTGCTCTAACTATGCCGCGCTAATTCGTTTAATCTTCCTATAAATTTCTATAAAACGGCATTATTCAAAAAAAGAGCTCAATAACTATGCTAAATTGCATAGCCATTGAACTCTGACATCTGAATATATTAAAAATAATGTCTATAAACTTGTTAGTGAATAAAATTATAGCTCGAAGTGTTTGTAATTGTTCTATTTGTAACATGGTTATAATGACCATTCCAGTTCATTTCTGAAACATATACTGATCCATCTTGATTAACATGTTCCACGACACCTACATGACCATAATAACCAGCAGTTGTTTGGAAAATAGCACCTACTTCTGGGCGATTATCTACTGTTAATCCGGCATTTTTTGCTGAGTATGCCCAGTTATTAGCATTACCCCAATAACTACCAATTGAGCGTCCTAATTGTTGTCGTCGATCAAATGCATAGTATGTACAATTTCCGAAACTATAACGGTTACCTTGATTGGCAGTTGTAACATGTTGATACGATACTGGTGTATTCACTGATGAGTGGTATGAATCGTGCGTAGCAGTTGTAGGTGCACTTGTAGGTACAATATTGTAACCAGTCACATTTGTTGTGCTAGCACTTAGCGATTGAGGTACCACATCTCTTTGATTAAATACTGTGGTTTCTGCATAAGTTTGTGCATAATTGATCTCTTTATTTTCTAATTTTGCTGCACCTTTTTCACTTACTGCAATTAAGTCACCTGGATGAATTAATGCAGTTACACCTGGGTTAAAGTTATATAATTGTTCAAGTGATAAGTGATGTGATAACGCAATTTGGTATAATGTATCACCAGCTTTAACTTTAACGATATCTTTATTTGTTAATCCTAGATTTGTTTCTTGCTCCGCTTGACTATTGTAAGTATTTGATTGTTGTGAAGTTGTATGTGTTGAATTTGTATATTCTTGTGCATTAGCTAAACCACTTAAACCTGCTAAAGCTGCAATAGAAGTCAATGTTACTGTAAGAGTCTTATTAATCATGTTGTCATTCCTTTGTTGTTTTATATTATTATTCTTTTATACTGTAGCACAACATATTTTGTAGAAGTTCAATGTTATCGGCTTGTAATATAAAGGTTAAAAAGGGCTTAAATAACATATGAAATTGTATACTCTAGTAATAAATAACATTACATTTTACATTTACTTAGCTATTATTTAGATTCTCAAAAAATAAAGAGTAAGACAATGAATTCAAAACGAACTCTATCTCACTCCTATTTTCAATTCTATTACATTAATTGTCACTTTGATTCATTGTATATCTTAAATACGATTCAATAAATGGTCCAATCTCCCCATCCATGACTGCATCAACTTTACCAGTCTCTTCATTTGTTCGATGATCTTTTACCATAGAATAAGGATGGAAAACATATGAACGAATTTGGCTTCCCCAACCAATTTCTTTTTGTTCACCACGTATTTCAGCCATTTCACGTTCTTGCTCTTCTAATTTTAATTGGTATAATTTAGCTTTTAACATTTTCATCGCTGCTTCACGGTTTTTAATTTGTGAACGTTCATTTTGGTTATTGACTACGATGCCTGTTGGATGGTGTGTAATTCGAATTGCAGATTCTGTTTTATTTATATGCTGACCTCCAGCACCTGATGCTCTAAATGTATCTACTGTAATATCGTCAGGATTAATTTCTATTTCAATTTCATCATTATTAAATTCCGGAATGACATCACATGAGGCAAATGACGTGTGACGGCGCCCAGATGAATCAAATGGAGAAATTCTAACTAGTCTATGAACACCTTTTTCGGCTTTTAAATAACCATACGCATTATGCCCTTTAATTAACAATGTGACACTTTTGACGCCCGCTTCATCACCTGGTAAATAATCAACAGTTTCAACTTTAAACCCTTGTTGTTCACCATAACGTTGGTACATACGTAGTAACATACTAGCCCAGTCTTGTGATTCAGTACCACCAGCACCCGGATGTAATTCTAAAATTGCATTATTCGCATCATGTGGACCATCTAATAATAATTGCAATTCAAACTGATCAACTTTCTCTTTGAAGTCAAGAACATTTTGTTCTAAATCACTCTTTACATCATCATCTAACTCTTCTTGTAATAATTCCCAAGTTGCCGTCATATCCTCAACTTCTTCTTCTAATTCATGATAACCATTTACAACTGATTTTAATGCATTATTTTTATCAATAACATCTTGTGCTTTATTTTGATCATCCCAAAAGTCAGGTTCAGTCATCATTTCTTCATATTCTTGAATATTTGTCTCTTTATTTTCAAAGTCAAAGAGACCCCCTAATTTGTGCTAAGTTGTTACGATATTCATCTATATTTCGCTTAATTTCAGATAATTCCATATTTATCTCTCCTATTCTTACCTAATTCATATTTGATAGGATATGTAAAAAGTAGGAGCGTGAATTCTTTTTCACAACTCCCACTTATTATTAAACATAAAACCTATTCTTCTTTTCCATGACAATTTTTATATTTCTTGCCACTACCACATGGACATGGGTCATTACGACCAACTTTGTCGCCTTTAACAATAGGTTGTTTTTTAGCTTTTTCTTTGCCATCTTCAGCAGAGACATGTTGAGCTGTTCCAAAGTCAGTTGTTTTCTCTCTTTCTATATCTTCATCAACTTGAATTACAGATTTAAGGATGAATTTAGATGTATCTTCCTCAATATTTTGCATCATCATATCAAATAACTCATGACCTTCATTTTGATAATCACGAAGTGGATTTTGTTGTGCATATGAACGTAAATGGATACCTTGACGTAATTGATCCATAGTATCAATATGATCTGTCCAGTGAGTATCTATAGAGCGTAGTAATATCATACGCTCAAATTCAGCCATTTGGTCACCAATTTTGGCTTTTTGGCTTTCATATACTTTTTCAATTTTAGACCAAACTACTTCGAAGATGTCTTCAGAATCTTTACCGTTAATTTCTTCTTCTTTAAGATCGCCTTCTTGTAAAAAGACATCATTAACGTAATTAATAAACGGAGCGTAGTCAGGATTGTCATCTTCTTCACTTATATGATAGGTCACACCACGTTGTAATGTAGAACGTAACATTGCATTAACTAATTGTGAACTATCCTCTGAATCGATAATATTGTTTCTTTCATTGTAGATAATTTCACGTTGCTTACGTAACACTTCATCGTATTCAAGTATACGTTTACGTGCATCAAAGTTGTTACCTTCAACACGTTTTTGAGCAGATTCAACAGCGCGGGATACCATTTTTGATTCAATAGGAGTCGAATCATCCATGCCTAAACGGTTCATCATTTTTTGAAGTCTTTCAGAACCGAAACGAACCATTAATTCATCTTGAAGTGATAAATAGAAACGACTATCCCCTCTATCACCTTGACGACCAGAACGACCACGTAATTGGTCATCTATACGTCTAGATTCATGTCGTTCAGTACCAATAACTGCTAAACCGCCAATTTCTTCTACACCTTCACCTAGTTTAATATCAGTACCACGACCAGCCATGTTTGTCGCTATTGTCACAGCACCTTTTTGTCCTGCATTTGCAACAATTTCCGCTTCACGTTCGTGGTTTTTAGCGTTTAATACATCGTGTCTAATACCACGTTTTTTAAGTAAATTAGAGATATATTCACTTGTTTCAACCGCAACAGTACCTAAAAGAACGGGTAGACCTTGTTTATGTTTTTCGACTACGTCTTCAACGACTGCATCAAATTTACCTTTTTGACTAATGTAAATTAAATCAGATTTATCATCACGTTGAACAGGTTTATTCGTAGGAATTTGTGTAACCGTCATATTATAAATATTACGGAATTCTTCTTCCTCTGTTTTTGCAGTACCAGTCATACCAGCTAATTTATTATACATACGGAAATAGTTTTGGAAAGTAATGGATGCCATTGTTTTCGATTCATTTTGAATTTTAACTCCCTCTTTAGCTTCTATCGCTTGGTGAAGCCCTTCAGAGAAACGACGACCTGGCATTGTACGTCCAGTAAATTGGTCAACAATGAGTACTTCTCCATCAACAACCATGTAGTCCACGTCACGTTGTAATGTTACGTGTGCTTTTAATGCTGTATTAATGTGACTAATAACTTCCACATTCTGTACATCATATAAATTTTCAATTTTAAACATACGTTCAGCTTTGTCTGCACCTTGTTCAGTTAAATGCACTGCTTTTGTCTTTTCATCATATTTATAATCATCTTCAGCTTTTAACATTTTGGCGAACACATTTGCTTGTGTATATAATGACGTAGATTTTTCTGCTTCCCCAGAGATAATTAAAGGCGTTCTAGCTTCATCAATTAAAATAGAGTCTACCTCATCGATGATTGCAAAATGTAATGGTCTCATTACACGCTCTTCGGCATAGTTCACCATATTATCTCTTAAATAATCAAATCCTAATTCATTATTCGTACTATAAGTAATATCTTGAGCATAGGCTTCACGTTTTTCATTCGTTGATTTACTATTTAAATTTAATCCTACAGTTAGGCCTAAGAATTCATATAACTCTGCCATTTCTTCACTTTGAACACTAGATAAGTATTCGTTAACTGTGATTACGTGCACACCACGACCTGCAAGCGCATTTAAATACGTAGGCATCGTCGCTGTTAAAGTTTTACCTTCACCGGTTCTCATTTCAGCGATATCACCTTTATGAATGGCGATACCACCCATTACTTGCACTTTATAAGGTGTCATATTAAAGACACGTTTTGACCCTTCTCTTACTAAAGCATATGCTTGAGGTAAGATTTTATCTAGATAGTCATTTTGTTTTTTTACATCTTCAATTTCTTGTACTTCTTGTTGAAATTGCTTCGTCTTATTTTTAATTTCTTCATCAGTTAAGATAGCCATATCTTCCTCTAATGAAAGTACTTCATCGGCTATTTTACTTAGACGTTTAGTTTCTTTTTTATTGCTGTCAACAATTTTTGATAAAAATCCCATTACGTCCGCTCCTTTAGCTTAAAAACTGTTTGGCTTACAACAGTTTATCATATCATTTATACTTTAGAATTTATACTTAAATACTCATATAAGTGCGACGCTTAATTGTGCGCAACTTAAATAACTTATTTCCTTTTTCCCCTAATTTGAATCGCTAAGCCTAATTTATTATTTAAATATCCAATTACCTCATTACATTAGCACAGCATGATATTAGCGTCCACGAATTACTATAATATTAGTTACAAAAAAGAGTGGAACAGAATTCATTTTGAATTCATCGTCCCACCCTTATAAGGATAACTATAACTGAGTGTATTTTATTATTATTACCTTCTCAGCTTAGTTATATCTGCAAATTGTCATTGTGAACTTAAAACCATAAATATATTTCAAAATTGATTTAAATTAATAACTTACTATTAATCAATTATTCAGTCGTTTCAATTAATCCATATTTACCGTCTTTACGTTTATAAACAATACTTGTACCATCTGTTTCACGATCAGTGAAGATATAGAAATCATGTCCTAATAATTCCATTTGTAATACTGCTTCTTCAGAATCCATTGGTTTTAAGCTAAATTGTTTAGAACGAATAATCTCAATTTCACTATCATTTGTTGGTTCAGCATTAATGTCATCAACATTTTCTGGCGGTGCTTCTTGTACTTCAGCTACAAACGCTTCTGGTTCTCCATGCGTTTTATGCTTACGATTAACACGTGTTTTATATTTACGTACTTGACGTTCTAATTTGCTAGTAACTAAATCAATACCTGCATATAAATCATCATGTCTTTCTTCTGCTCTTAATGTAACATTCTTCAATGGAATTGTTACTTCGATTTTAGTTGTAGAATTTTGATACGTTTTTACTTTTACGTGTGCGACTGCATTAGGCACATCGTTAAAATAACGTTCAAGTTTACCAATTTTGTCCTCAATATAGTTGCGGATGGCATCTGTAATAGTGAGGTTATCTCCATGAATTTCAAATCTAATCATAGCTATCTCTCCTTTAACCTCTTATGTTGGTAATTCTTACTATTATAATACCACGTTTAACCTATCTTGAAAACGTAAACACTTTGAATTTTCTGACATTTTTATCGTATAATTTACACCCTGCATGATGAATTGTTAATCCTGTTGTATAAATATCATCAACGAGTAATATTTCTTTATCGGTTAAATCCACATCTTCTTTAATATAAAAAGGATTCATAGCTCTTGCTCTCTCTACTTTCCCAAGTTTTGACTGTTTGGGACGCAATTCAGTTGCCAAAAGGTTCGAATATTGAACCCCCATTTTTTCTAATACTGTTGCGACTGGGTTAAATGTTCTTTGAGTGTCTCGTTCAATTGGAGATGGAATAGGTACAATCAGATCACAAGATGTTTTTGGTAAGTTGAGTTGTGAGGCTATAACCTCAGCTAAATAATAATCTTTCATTAGTTTGTATTGCTGTATCATTTCTTTCATAATACCGGAATATTCGTAGTCACAATAAAGCTGTTCCATTAGTTTAAAATTTTTAGCTAAAAATTGACAATCCAAGCAGTCATTTTCTTTATTATCCCGATAATTTAAGCACTTAGGACAACGTTGGTCATTCTTAATTAATTTCACACTATCCCACATTTCTAGACATGATGAACACATACGTTGAGGTACTTGATAAAAGTTAAAAACATTAAGCGATTCATATATTGGCAATCCGCATTGTATACATTTAACCAATTACCCACCCACTTTCTATACCTAATCGATTCATTTTTTTAATTTCTCTTTTAGCTTGTATCATAGCTATACTTACACCTTCATGCATAAATATCACTTTTCCTGTAGGTGCTTCTTGTTTACGACCAACCCGACCCGCAATTTGAATAAGTGCAGCCTTTTCAAAAGTATGTGCGTTGATGACAATGACATCTAATTGTGCCATTGTGAAACCTCTTTCTAGAATTGTTGTCGTAAAAACGATAGCATGTTCACCGTTTCGTAGTGCTTGAACTTTGCTAAATCGTAGTGCATCTTTGCTTGAAACATAGATTAAATCTGAAAAGTGGTAACGATAATGTTGGTACGTCTCTACCATCAATTCAATATTGTTAAAGAATACTAGTGTGTATCGTTTTTCGTTAATTTGATTCATTAAAATTCTTTTCAATTTAAGTTGTATATGCTTAACGTTTAATTTGAAATATGTGAAATTGGGGACTGGTAGTGGATGTTTATGGAAACGTGCAGGTAAGGTAATGATTTGCTCAGAAGACAAACGGTTCAACAGCTCTTTCGGAGGTGTTGCCGTCATAAATATGTGGCTATGCTTTTGTTTTGATGATAATCGAATCGCCTCCATAAGCCGAGGATCCATTGATAAAGGAAAGGCATCAACTTCGTCGATAAATATAACATCAAAGTGAGATTTAAATCTAAACAATTGATGAACGGTTGCAACAATGAAGTGACCATTATATTGTTGTTGGCTACTTTGGTGTAATACATCTATGTCTTCTGAATTGAATGCTTCTTTAATGCGCAAACTAATTTCTACTACAACATCTACTCTTGGGGATACTATGGCTACATTAAACCCAAGTTGGCGTGCTACCCGTATACCTTCATACATCATTTCAGTCTTACCCGCACCAGTAACCGCATATAATAATAATGGTTGAAGCGTTTTAATTGCTTGTACAATGGCCTCTGAAGCATATTGTTGTTGTTCTGATAATTGAAAGGGTAAGTCGTAATATCCATCAGAAATAGAATTCTCACTTTGCGTAATCCTAAATTCTGTAATATTGTCCATGCGCCCCAATTGTATACAATACCTACAATAAATAATACGTTCTTCTGAAAAAGGTGTTTCATATTCATACATATAACGTTTGTCTATATTGCCACATTGAAGACATTGATAACCATCATCTGTAGCGATAATACCAGGTGTAACTTGAGTAACTGTCTCATCACTTAACGTCACATCTGGACTAACTAACTTTCCGTAGAATTTTATTACGAATCACTCCTTATAAAATAAAAAAGCCTAAAAGATGTTAAAAAAAGTATTGAAACACTATGTGATAAACAATACTTTCTTAAACGCTTTTAGACTTAAATTATAAACAATTAATTAATTTCGATTTTTCTTGGGAAATATCCTAAACCTAATCCGCCTGAACCAAGGTGAGATGCAATAACTGGTCCAAATTCTGAATACTGGATATTGATGTTTGGATATGTCTCTTTTAAATGGTTATAAAAGTCTTTACCTTCATCAATTTTATCACCATTGATTACAAAAACGGTCACTTCATCAATGTCTTTAATAATTTCAAAGATATTCTTTTCTAATGTATTAAGTGCACGTTTTTTAGTACGTACCCTTTCAAAAGGATGAATTTTGCCATCTTTTTCGAAACGAAGTACAGGTTTCATTTTTAATAATGTTCCAACCCATGCTTGAGCACCAGTTATACGTCCACTTTTTTGTAAATTCTTAAGATCATCAACAATTAAGTAAGCGCCAGCTTGTTCTCGGATTTCTTGTAATTCTTCAATAATTACTTCTGGTGTAAATCCTTTGTCAATGAGTTCTTTAGCATAGATTGTATAACTTCCTTCAATCATCGCTGCCAATTTACTATCAAACGTATGAACATTGACACCTTCTACCATTTCTCCAGCTTGTGTAGCTGATTGATAGCTGCCACTTATACCACTTGATAAAGCAATCACAATAATATCAGTGTAGCCTTTATCTCTTAACTTCTCATAATTCTCAATCCATTCCCCAATAGCCGGTTGACTTGTTGTTGGGAATGTTTTAGATGAGGCCATTTTATTATAAAAACGTTCAATTGGTACGTTATCATTCTCAGTAAACGTTTCTCCATCATCAAATGTAACACTTAATGGTGCAATAGGTATCTCATATTGGTCCATAAAGTCTTGTGGTAGATACCCAGTTGAATCTGCCATTAATGCGATTTTCATAGTAGTCCTCCTCAATTATACTCAAAGCTATTATAAATTATTTTTATTGAAAAAGAAATTCATAATCAGATATTTATTCATTTAAAATGAAGCGTGTATAATAAAGGTCAAATATTCTTTTTATATATTGGAGGTGAACATCTTTGAGCAATCATATTATTACGATTAAACAGGAACATTCGATTGAAAATGTCATTAATAAATCTAGATTCATCGCACACATCAAACCTGTTTCATCAGAGGATGAAGCTAAAGCATTCATAAACGAAATTAAGCAGCAACATAAAGAGGCTACGCATAACTGTTCAGCTTATACAGTTGGTGATCAAATGAATATTCAGAAAGCCAATGATGATGGTGAACCAAGTGGCACTGCGGGTGTCCCTATGCTTGATATATTAAAAAAATTAGATGTACATAATGTTTGTGTCGTTGTTACTCGATACTTTGGGGGTATTAAACTTGGTGGTGGCGGACTTATACGGGCATATAGTGGTGCTGTTAGCGACATCATTTATGATGTAGGACGTGTAGAACTACGTGATGCTATTCCTACTACCGTGACTATCAATTATGATTTAACTGGAAAGTTAGAATATGAATTGGCCTCTACAACGTACTTACTAAGAGATACCACTTATACCGATAAGGTTAGTTATCAAATTGATGTCGTACAAACTGAATATGATGACTTTATTGCATTTTTAAATAAGAACACAGCTGGTAATTTCGAATTGCATGAAGCAGACGTAAAGAAATTACCATTTGATATACCCACTAATTAATAAAAAACCTTGTTTGTATAACACTACCTAATCATTTAAGTAGTTATTACAAACAAGGCTTTATTTTTTATCATGTTGATCTACACCATTATCACCGTGATGTTGTTCATTCTTTTTTGTTATTAAATTAAGTATCGGACGGTAACTATCATCAATCAAACCTGTAAATTCAACAATCAATTCAATTGTGATAACAATTAAAATGAACATTATGAGTACACCTAAAGGTTGAGATAAGTATAAAATGATACTTGATAAACTAAATAAAATCGCTATTGAATAAATTAATAATACTGTTTGTCTATGGCTATATCCTAAAGCTAAAAGTTTATGATGCAAATGCGACTTATCTGCTTGCATAATATGCTGACCATTTCGCATTCTTCGAATCATTGCAAATAACGTATCAATAAATGGTACAGCTAAAATCACAATTGGGAAAAACAATGAAATAAATGTGATGTTCTTAAAGCCAAGTAAGGATAGAAAACCAATGATAAATCCTATCAGTAGTGCACCACTATCCCCTAAAAAGATCTTAGCTGGGTGAAAGTTGAAACATAGAAATCCTAATAATGATCCTATTAGTACACTACAAATCATAATAATAAATACATTAGCCTGTAAAATCGCAATAAAAGCAATTGTAATAAGACCAATTGCAGATACTCCAGAAGCCAGTCCGTCTAAACCATCAATTAAATTGATAGCATTAGTTATCGCCACAATCCAAATAATGGTAATCGGTATACTTAATATTCCAAAATGAATTGTCGGGCCCATAGGAAACGAAATAAAATCTATTGTAATTCCATAAAATGCTACGATTGAAGCTGCGACAATTTGACCAATTAACTTTAAAATAGGCTTTAAATCATAAATATCATCAATTAATCCTACTAAATACATAACTATAGCCCCCATAACTAAGGGCTTAACTTCTCTTTCAATCGGATGTCCAAGCCAGATTCCTATTAAGAAAGAAAGTAGTATAACAGTACCACCCAATACTGAAACTGGTTTTGTATGTACTTTTCTAAAATTTGGCCTATCTACTAAATCAAATTTAATAGAGACCTTTATAATCATAGGTGTTAATATTAAACTGATTACCAATGTTACAGCAATAAGTAGTAAAGTATACATCAGTTCACCTTCAATAAATCTCTTTTAATTTTACACATTTGCAAGTTATCTATTCATTCTATTTAAACAATTTTCGAATCAATTTTGTATTGGACTATAGTTGTAATTTACTAACTATTCTTTAAATAGTTCATTAAACTTCAACTATTTTACCCTATTTCTTCAAATTAATCTTTATTTTTAATTAATTGTAAATTTTTTGTAAAGATAATCAATTTATATCATATCATTTCAGTATTCATTTGAATATAAAAGTTCAAATATTCTATCTATTTTATTTATGTTATCTGATACAACTTAATGACAAATGGTAAGTTTTCACTTACAATAACTAATGGTTAAATTAAAGGAGTCGATTCCAATATGATTGAATCTATCATTTATAATGTTGCAGTTATGGTAGCTGGCATTTATTTATTTCATCGATTACAATATTCCGAAAATAAAATAATGGTCTTTTCAAAAGGCTATGTCACTGTATTAATGACGATTGTTGCATTGCTACTTGCAGCTTATCCAATTCCATTCCATCAAGAGTATTTAGTTCATTTAACATTTGTCCCATTGTTATTTTTAGGACGCTTTACTAATATGGGCTATACACTTGTATCGGCAGTTATCGTTGCTTTAGTAGAAGTGTTCGCATTCGGAAACTCACTTCTTTATGGTGTAGTACTTATAGTAATAGGTATCATTGTAAGTATGGTTGGACCTTTTTTAAAACAAAATGACATTGTAGCTTTAGTCGTTTTAAATTTGATTAGTGTTATTATTTTACTTATTTTATCTATCTTTAGTCCGCTATATGATCTTACTGAAATCGCATTTTTAGTCCCAATTTCATTCGTTTTAACCATCGCTTCTGCAATTACATTTGTTGATATGTGGCACTTCTTTTCATTAGTCACACGCTATGAGAATGAAGATAAGTTTGACTATCTTACTGGACTAGGTAATGTAAAAGAATTTGATAGACATTTAAATCATGTATCTCAGATTGCTGAGGATAAAAATGAAAGTCTTGCCTTATTATTAATTGATATAGATGGTTTTAAAGATGTAAATGATACGTATTCACATAAATCTGGAGATGCTGTGCTCAAACAAATGTCACAGTTATTAAAGAATTATGTACCAAAGCAGTTTCAAATTTTTCGTAATGGTGGCGAAGAATTTTCAGTTGTGATTCGTAATTACTCATTGGATCAAAGCGTTAAATTAGCTGAAAATATTCGAACAGGTGTTGAAAAGTCTTCATTCCACTTACCAAATAAGGAAGTCATAAAATTATCTGTCTCTATTGGTGTAGGTTACCTATCGCAAGATGACCATAAATCACAACGAAAAGTCTTCAAAGATGCCGATGATATGGTTCACGTTGCTAAGAATGAAGGTCGTAATCAAGTGATGTTTAATCCAATCATTTAATTATAGAAACGTAAAAAAAGTCAACATATTGATTAACCAAATTATTAAGATATCTGGTTATCTAAATATGTTGACTTTTTATATGTAATTATACTTAATTTCATGTTAGCAACGGCCTAGATGTGGTATGAATACTAAACGTACTATTGCAAGTTGTATGTGCAAGTTGTACACTTCAAATTGTCTATTGAAATAAATTCAACTATCTAATGTTACGGAGGTGCCGTTTATGTCAGATTCAATCACTATTATCGATGAAAATAAAGTGATTGATGTAGTTTTAATAGCTGGTAGAATTCTTCTAGAAGCTGGTGCGGAAACTTATCGTGTTGAAGATACGATGAATCGTATAGCTCATAGTTATGGTTTACATGATACATATAGCTTTGTAACATCAACAGCCATTATCTTTTCACTCAATGATCGAACAAATACACGACTTATTAGAATCCGTGAACGTACTACAGATTTAGAAAAAATCGCACTCACTAATAGTTTATCTAGAAAAATTTCCAGAAATGAATTAACCATTGATGAAGCAAAATCTGAATTAATTCATTTGCGCCGAGCATCATTGCAATATTCATTTTTACTAAACTTTTTTGCTGCTGCAATTGCCTGCGGATTCTTTTTATTCATGTTTGGCGGTGTAGCATCTGACTGCTGGATTGCTGTTATAGCTGGTGGAGCTGCTTTTCTAACTTTTAGTTTAGTACAGCGTTTTATTAAAATTAAATTCTTCTCAGAATTCGTTGCTTCCGCTGTCGTCATCACGATTGCAGCCACATTTACCAAACTTGGTATTGCCACGAATCAAAATATCATTACCATTTCAAGTGTAATGCCACTTGTACCTGGTATATTAATCTGTAATGCAATTCGAGATTTAATGGCTGGTGAATTAATAGCTGGAATGTCTAGAGGCGTGGAAGCTGCATTAACTTCATTCGCCATCGGTGCTGGTGTAGCCATCGTTTTACTAATTATTTAAGAAAGGCTGTTTATAAATGTTATTTTATTTATTCCATTTTACTATTAGTTTCATTTCTACAGTACTCTTCTCAATTATTTTTAATGCACCGAAGCGACTACTCGCAGCATGTGGTTTTGTAGGTGCTGTAGCATGGACAATTTATCAATTCACTGTAGATATGGATTTAGGAAAAGTAGGTGCCTCATTTCTAGGAAGTTTAATACTCGGGTTACTTAGCCATGTTATGAGTCGTCGTTATAAGCACCCTGTTATCATTTTTATAGTGCCCGGAATTATTCCACTTGTTCCAGGTGGAACTGCATATGAAGCAACACGTTATCTAGTCTCAAATGATTATACGCAAGCAGTGAATACTTTCTTAGAAGTTACACTTATTTCTGGTTCAATCGCATTCGGCATTTTAGTAGCAGAAATCCTCTACTATATTTACACACGTATAAAGCAGTATTATGATAAAATTAAAGGTAAAACATATAGAAAATCTTATAATATGAATAATAGAGTCTAAGGGGATGTTTTGCTATGAAAGCACAGCTTATAGATAGATTATCACGTTACGTAAAAATCGATACACAATCTAATCCGGAATCTTCAACCACACCTTCAACTGAGAAGCAATGGGATTTATTGCGTTTATTACAACAAGAACTTGAAGGTTTTGGCTTAGAAACGGATCTCGACGACAATGGATATTTATTTGCGACGTTAGAAAGCAATGTATCTTTCGACGTCCCTACCGTTGGGTTCCTGGCACATGTTGATACATCACCAGATTTTAATGCCAGCAACGTGAATCCGCAAATTGTAGAACAATATGATGGTAAAACAATTAAATTAGGTGATACTGGTCGAGTATTGAGTCAAGAAACTTTTCCAGAATTAAAAAAACTTGTAGGTCATACGCTAATGATTACTGACGGCACATCACTGTTAGGTGCAGATGATAAAGCTGGAGTTGTCGAAATCATGGAAGCAGTAAAATGTTTAATAGAACACCCAGAAATCAAGCATGGTCGAATCCGTATCGCATTCACGCCAGACGAAGAAATTGGACGAGGTCCTCATAAATTCGATGTGGAACGTTTCAATGCAGATTTCGCTTATACAATGGACGGCAGTGAATTTGGAGAATTACAATTTGAAAGTTTTAATGCCGCTGAGGCTAAGATAACTACACATGGTGTGAATGTCCATCCAGGATCTGCTAAAAACATCATGGTCAATGCTATCTCATTAGGCCATCAATTTCATAGTCTACTACCCGCTGGCGAAGTTCCTGAACGTACGGAAGGCTATGAGGGATTTTATCATTTGATGAAATTCGAAGGTAATGTTGAGAAAGCAACGTTACAATATATCATTCGTGATCATGATAGAGAATCATTCGAATTACGTAAGAAAAAATTATTAGAAATTCGTGACGATATTAATGTCCATTATGAAGATTTCCCAGTGAAAGTAGATATAGAAGATCAATATTATAATATGGCTGAAAAGATTGAACCACATCCATATATTATTGATATTCCTAAAAAAGTGTTCAATGATTTAAGTATAGAACCAAACACTGCACCTATTCGTGGTGGAACAGATGGTTCACAATTATCATTTAAAGGCTTACCAGCTCCTAATATATTTACAGGTTGCGGTAATTTCCATGGACCTTTTGAATATGCATCTATCGATGTAATGGAGAAAGCAGTGCAAGTCATCATTGGTATTGCTCAAGAAGTCACACATCACCATAAATAAACTTAATGAATAAGGCAAACCACAATTACCATGCTTATATAGGTAATTGCGGTTTGCCTTTTGTTAGTTATTCATTTATGCATTATTTAATGTCGTTTTTAATAATCTAAGTGCTTGAACAGTAAAGTGTCGAATTTGTATGCCCATTTTAAAGTCTGTGTATCTTTCTGGCATCTCAACGAAAGTATTAAACATTGCTGTAACATGGTACTGATCAAAGACATCAAATTTGTCATCAGTCGCACAAATAGCAATAGCAGGTTTACTATGTTTTTGTGCTAATTCTGCAATCGTTAAAGTCGTTGTTTCAAGTAAGTGATCCTCTTCTTTAACACCTTCACCAAAGATGATTAAATCCGCCTGAGAAACTAAATCATCTAAATGTGTTATTTGGTTAACCAATTCATGACTTGTTAATATTTCAGCATCGTACAATCCATTTAATAATGCTGCAATACCACCACCAGCGCCACCTCTTTCGATAGGGCCCATAGCAATTTTCATTTCATTTTTAACAAGCTCACTGAAGTACCAAATTAAATTATCTATTTCTGCCGCTTTTTCTCGTGTCATTTGATGTGTTTCATAAGTCTTCATAATTTCACTATGCTTACCATATAATTTACTAGAAAAATCAGACATCAATTTAATATGTGCATCTTTGAAATTTTGAGGTATTGCAGAAAAATCTATTCGACGAATAAATTTAATCACTTGAGCACCTTTACGTGCATCTAGAAGTTCTCCTTCATCATTATAGAATTGAGCACCTAAAGCTTGCATCATCCCAATACCACCATCGAAACTATCGATGCCACCAAGTGAAATAACAATGTTATAGGCTCCATTATTCAGTGCATCTATAATTACTTCTCCTAGACCGTAACTTGAACGTTGTTCAACCGGTTTTTGTCCTTTTACAAATAAATTCCCCTCAATTATAGTTAATCCTTGTTCAGTTTGACCATAAACTGTTTCGACTTCCTTCATATCCGCATCATGCACATTTACTCTATATTTCGTACCTGATTGCCATAAGAACACCGAATCCATTAGTTCATGACGCCCATTAAATAATGGCACTTGTACAATATCAGCATCTTCAATTTGACTGGCTACCGCTTCTTCAACGAAGCGATTCGCTTGATAACTTGAGATTATACCGTTAAATTCATCCATTGCTACTAATATTTTCATCTGTTAATCACCTCATGCCATTTTCTTTATTTATATATTGATTTAGATGTTATACATTCGACTTCACTTTCACATTATACATGGGTTGTCTCTACTTTTCATAATAATAGCTGTTGCAAATAGATAAATAAAAACAGGAGTGACACGGAATTCATCTAGAATTCATTGCCCACTCCTGCATGGATGACTAGAGCTGAGAAGCCATTGTGTGGCCAGTCT
Source organism: Staphylococcus sp. HMSC62B09 (assembly GCF_001839115.1). Classification (NCBI taxonomy): domain Bacteria; kingdom Bacillati; phylum Bacillota; class Bacilli; order Caryophanales; family Staphylococcaceae; genus Staphylococcus; species Staphylococcus sp. HMSC62B09. The sequence continues at coordinate 77,415 of NZ_KV840121.1, read as the reverse complement.
CTCAGATCTGTCAGCTACTGCACTTTATAATGCAGTCTAAACTATTATTTTTAATTTAAACGCGTTTACTATTTTTAATTGTTGATAGTTATTATTCTTCAGCTTGAGCTAATGAAGATACATTAATATCACTGTGACTAGCATTCCAAGTTGCTTCACCATCAATAAAATAGAATGCTTGTGGCGATTCATGTTTCACATTTGTCTTTTCAGCGATATAGTCAGAAAGTTTTCTTTCTTCTTGAACGACTAAGTAATAGCCATCCATATCTCTTTCATATAAAAATTTATTAAATTGATCGTATGCATCTGCTGAGATTGGACAAGTATCACTATGTTTTAATACAAATACATATTTATTATCTTTAAGTACTTGCTCAAACTGGTCAATCGAACTCAGCTTTATAGCCATTCTATTCACCTCTAAAATTATTTATGCCCATGTTGCTCTTTATAATCTTTATAAACTACTCAATGGGTTCAATTATACACATTTCAAAGTCCATTGTTAACCAAAAATTTTAATTTTATCAACTATGTCTATCTATTGCTTTTTTAACTTTTTCAAATCTTCGTAAAAGCCACTATTATCCTTACTTAATTCTTTACCCGTTTTCGGTAACTTTTCTACATCAATTTTAGAAAGTTTTTTCTCTATTTCAATGGTAGTTTCTCGCGTGTCATAGTAATTCAGTAAATTATAATACATTTCAATCGCATTTTTGCGAGCACTGTTGACTTTTGGATCAGTAATATTGGTTTGGTTTAATTCTGTAATTTGCTTCTCAATTAACGGTTTAATATGTTCGTCAATTGCTTTCTTAGAATTAGTATCATCACTTTCTAAGTATTTTTGTGCAGCTTCTTTAAGATTTTGATTGTTACTTTCAATTTTAGATGTTAACTGATTGGCATCTTCTTGATTAGTTGACTTTTTAATTTGCGTTTCTACTTGTGAGCGATTACTTTCAAATAACTTTGTATAATCCAAGATATCTTCATTCGCCTTAATTGACTTATTACATAAATCTACAAAGGTTTTAATATCATATATAGATTGTTTTTCCTGTTTTACATTTTCTAAGTACTTGTTCTTTAAGTCTTTAACATCTTGATGTTCAGCTGGTAATTGTTTAGCTGACTTTTCATATTTTTTAAATTGAGGAATTAAGTGTTTGTTAATATCTTTCTGTAGTGCTTCAAACTCTCTTTTATTCTTATCAGTGGTGTCCGTCTTGCTCAATTGATCCAATTGTTTCAAGTGAATCTTGTCCATTACAGTTTTAAGATCTTTCTTCTCATCTTCAACCTTATTAAGTTGTGTTTGAAAATCCTTTAAGTCCGCGCTACTTTGATTGCCACACGATGAGAGCAATATGCCACATATCAACATTATAGAAAGTATTGCTAATTTCTTCATAAATGCACTCCTATCAACACGTATTATACCTAAAGCTATTTATATTGAAAATGATTTGTGTTATAGTATTTCAGAATTTGTCAAAACTTATAATTTAAAGGAGATACGAATGTACTCAACCGTTCAACCTTTTATTCATGGCGACACTCAATCTGAATATGACACATTATATCAAACAACCAAAACATCATTATTCAACTTACTAGATTCTCCTGTAAAGTTCACGCAACATATTGGAGGCACAAGTCATTTTAATTATGCAACTGAGCCCATTTTAGATGTTTTAGTTGGTGTAAATAATTTACATGATATCACAGCTCTAGATGAGAAACGATTAAATTATTTAGGCTTTTATCGTCTCCATCACCCCTATAAGAAGAAAGTTATGATGGCTAAATTCAATAATATGATTGATTTGAGACAAACCATTCGCCTACACATTATTCAAATGGACACACCCTTATTCGAACAGTATATTGAAGTAGACAAAGTGCTTGCAACACAATCAGATATAGCACGTCACTTTTCAGAAAAAAAGACTTCTATTATCCAACATGTTAATTATATAAGACCATACGAAAATCAAAAACAGAAATACTTTGAAGATATATTTCAAAAGTTGTAAAACTTTGAATTCTGTTGTCGTTTTCGCAAATCATCTATAAAATTGCTATAATAAAGATTAGATTATAGAAGAGAAGAAAGGATGTACTTATGTTAAAGCAAGAAGACATCTTACAAGATTTAAAATCCTTAATACCTGAAGATATTATTAAAGTAAATGAACCTTTAAAACGATATACATACACCGAGACAGGTGGAAATGCAGACTTTTATTTATCTCCCACTAAAAATGAGGATGTACAAGCTATTGTAAGATACGCTAAAGAAAAAGATGTCCCGGTCACATACCTCGGAAATGGGTCAAACATTATTATTCGTGAAGGCGGCATTCGTGGTATTGTTATTAGCTTATTATCATTAAAGCATATTAATGTTTCTGATGATGCTATTATTGCTGGAAGCGGTGCTGCAATTATCGATGTTTCACGTGCTGCTAGAGATCATGTGTTAACAGGTTTAGAATTTGCTTGTGGCATTCCAGGTTCTGTCGGAGGAGCTGTTTACATGAATGCTGGCGCATATGGTGGTGAAATCAAAGATTGTATCGACTACGCGCTTTGTGTTAATGAAGAAGGTGATTTAATTCAATTTACTAATAAAGAATTAGAATTAGATTACAGAAATAGTATTGTACAAAAGCAACATTTAGTTGTACTTGAAGCTGCTTTTACACTTGAACCAGGAAAATTAGACGAAATTCAAGCGAAGATGGATGACTTAACTGAACGTCGTGAGTCTAAACAACCACTAGAATACCCATCATGTGGTAGTGTGTTCCAAAGACCACCCGGTCATTTTGCAGGAAAATTAATACAAGATTCAGATTTACAAGGTTATCGCGTTGGTGGCGTAGAAGTTTCTAAAAAACATGCAGGATTCATGGTTAATGTAGATAATGGAACAGCTACTGATTATGAAGATTTAATTCATCACGTACAAAAAGTAGTGAAAGAAAAATTCGATGTCGAACTTCATCGTGAAGTTCGTATTATTGGAGAGCATCCTGAAGAATAGCAACTATATATGTTGATGGGAGACGATGAATGATGCCAAAGGTTTATGGCTCACTTGTAGACAATGAAACACGATGCACACATTACCATACTTTTTTAGATGTTATAGCAATAAAATTCAAATGCTGCAATAAATATTATTCGTGTTATCAATGTCACGAAGAACACGAAACACACCCTATCAAAAGATGGTCAGAACAAGAATTTGATCAAAAAGCAATTATGTGTGGTGTATGTAAACATGAAATGTCTATTCAAGATTATATGATGACAGAGCTATGTCCTAAATGCCAAGCACATTTTAATAGTCGTTGTAAATTCCACTATCATTTATATTTTGAATTATAATAAAGGCTTAGTAACGATTGAAAGATTGTTACTAAGCCTTTATACTTTACGTTTTTATTATTTTGATTTAACTCATCAAATTGTTTGATTGTTGTTGAAGTTGAACCATCGCTAAAGTACCATAGTTTAGGATCTAATTCATAAATATTACCATTTTTAACTGCATTTATATCTTTAATTACATCATTAGATAACGTTTGTTTTGCACTTGATTTGCCACTTACAACTTGTCCTCTATCCATTGCTAAGATAATATCAGGATTTTTACTTGTAATATACTCATTATTAATATTTTGGCCATGTGGACTTGCTTTGACATGCTCATCTGTAGGTTTAAATCCTAATGTATTGTAGATTAAACCTCCAAATCTACCACCTGGTCCAAATGTAGATAATTTACCTTCATTAACTAAAAGATACATTGCTTTCTTATCTAATTTTTCAACTTTCGCTTTTGTATCCGCTATTTTTTTATTCAACTCTTCAATTAATGATTTACCTTTATCTTCTTTACCATAAATTTTTCCTAATTTAGTTGTTACAGATTTCATATCATTTATATAATTTTTCTCACTGGCACCAACATAAACGATTTTAGTCTGGTGCAGCTTTTTTAAGTTCATCTATATTATTCACTGTTGCTGTTCTTCCAGAAATATAAATGACCTCTGGTTTGGCTTTAGCTATTTTATCAAAATTAATTTGTATTAAATTACCAGTATTGATGTATTTATCATCTTTGAATTCTGAAAGAAATTCAGGTAACGCAGTATTTTTCTCACCTTTAAGTAATCCAATAAAATAATGCGGTCTCGAACGCCAAACGCTTTTAATACATCAACGGCACCATAATCAAAGACAATTGCACGTTTTGGATTCTTCGGCACATCAACAGTTTCTTTAATTTCTTTGGTATCATTTTTATCTTTTTTCTCGCCTCTTGTCTTATAATTATTTTCAATTTGAACTATGTCTTTATTGTCATTCTTCTTCGAAGTATCATTGTTACCGTCAGAGCTTTTACCACACGCTGTTAAGACTAAAGCAAGACTTAATATTAAAAAAATATCGCCCTATTCTGGGCGATATTGAAAACTTATACCATCAATTTATTTATCGACTACTTCTTCTAATTCATCAATTTGTTTCATAGTTGTTGTAGTTGAACCAGAAGCAAAGTACCATAATTTAGGATCTAATTGATATACTTTATCATTTTTAACTGCTTTAACGTCTTTAATAACATTATTACTTAACACTTTTTTAGCAGTTGATTCTCCGCCTACAACTTCACCACGGTCCATTGCTAAAATAACATCTGGATTATGCTTGCTAATATATTCATTATTTACGTTTTGACCATGTGGACTATTGCTAACATTCTTATCTGCTGGTTTAAAGCCTAATGTATCAAATACTAAACCACCAAATCGACCTTTAGGACCAAATGTTGATAATTCACCTTCATTTACTAATAAATACATTACAGTTTTATTGAACTTCTTAGTTTCATCTTTCATTTCAGATATTTTTTCATCTAAGTCTTCGTTAATGTCTTTGGCTTTATCTACTTTGTCGTAAATTTTACCTAAGTTTTCAGTGTTTTTCTTCATGTCTTTAACTAAGTTTTTCTCATCCGCACCTACGTAAACGATTTTAGCGTCTGGTGCAGCTTTTTTGAATTCATCTAAATTCTTCTGATTTGCCGTTCTACCTGAGATAAATATAACTTCTGGTTTAGCAGCAGCTACTTTGTCGAAATTAACTTCTTTAAGATTTCCGGTGTTAACATATTTATCATCTTTAAATTCTTTTAAGAAATCAGGTAATGATTCGTTGTTTTCACCTTTTGGTAAGCCTTTTACTTTATCAGCCACACCTAATTCTTTAAGTACATCTAAAGCACCATAATCTAAGACTACTGCATTTTTAGGATTTTTAGGAACTTCAACAGTGTTGCTTACTTTCTTAGCGTCACTACCATCTTGTTCTTTACCTGAAGCTTCGAAATTATTTTTAATTTTCACAGTTTCTTTTGAATCTTTGCTATCACTCTTAGAACCTGAATCGTTACTACTTGATCCATTACTACAAGCTGATAAAACTAATACTAAAGATAATACTAAAAATAAGACTGTTTTTTTCATATGTACGACTCCTCTAAAAATATTTAACCTTTATGCTACGCATCAATTGGACTTCTCTCTTGTCTACGTCTTCGAATAGCATCACCCCTTTGAAATATCAGGTTAAATTATTTAATTATAAAAGTGAGTCAAAAGTGTCTTCATCGTAATACAAACAAATTCGTTGTCCTCTAATTTCTTCGATATGAACATCCATCTCGTATAATTGTTTTAAAATCTCAGCTTGTATAACGTTATCTTTTGTATCTGCTTTGACAATTTCACCATTTTTTAGTGCAATGATGTCATCTGAATAGCATGAAGCAAAATTTATATCGTGTAGAACAATGACAATCGTTTTATTTAAGTCTTTACAGAGGCGACGTAACGTCTGCATAATCTGTACAGAATGTTTCATATCTAGGTTGTTTAACGGTTCATCTAATAATATATAATCTGTATCTTGAGCAATTGTCATTGCAATATAAGCACGTTGTCTTTGACCACCAGATAACGTTTTTATGTTTCGATGACGAATATTCTGGAGTTGTAATAAGTCTAGTGCATATTCAACTTGTTCATAATCTTCTTTCTTCATACGACCTTTTGAATATGGAAATCGACCAAAATTAACTAATTGCTCAACTGTTATATTCATTTCTATATGATTTGTTTGTTTTAAAATACTTAATTTTTTAGCTAAATCATCATTTTTATAATCTACGACAGCTTTACCTTCAATCTTAATTGCTCCCTTTTCATACTCAAACAGACGACTAACAGCAGACAGTAAAGTACTTTTACCGGCGCCATTAGGTCCTATAAGCGATGTTAGTCTACCTTTTTGAATGTCGACGTTAATATTTTTTAAAATTGGCTTATTCTGTATAGCTTTGTCTAAATTTTTAATTTCAATCAATTTGCACTTCTCCTTTTGACAAGTAAGTAAATGAAGTAACTTCCACCGATTAAATCAATGATTAAGCTAAACTCTGTTGTCGCTTCAAATAAATTCTCAACGACCCATTGCGCCATAAATAAACTAATCCAACTAATTAATATCGTCGCTGGCAATATATATTTATGTTCATATGTCTTCATTAATTCATGGGCTAAATTTACAGTTAGTAATCCTAAAAATGTAACAGGACCAACTAAAGCAGTGGAAATAGAAACTAATAGTGCCACTAATATGAGTAGCAAGCGCGTCATTGTCTCGTAAGAAACACCTAAATTGATTGCTTGTGCTCTTCCAAGTAGTAGTACATCTAAATATGGACGCATTATCACGGTAATAATAATTAAGACAAGCAATAAACATATAGATACTAATACCAATCGTGAGTTTGAGGCTTCGAAACTCGCAAACATGGCACTTTGAACCGCTAAGAATGACTCAGGATCCATGATTAGCTGAATAAAGCTAGTAATGCTTCGGAAGAATGTTCCTAAGATGACTCCTACAAGTAAAATGAAATATACTGAGAAATGTCCTAATTTAAACATGCCTTCAAAAAGCAATAATGAAAATAAGACCATCGTAATTAACGTCACAAAAAAGTTTAAATACACATTTGTAACCACTGCTGCTTGCGTACCGACTAAAAAAACTGGCAACACTTTTACAAATAGATAAACAGAGTCGAGACCCATGATTGATGGTGTTAATAATCGATTCGTTGTTATCGCTTGAAATATAACAACTGATGCCCCTATAGCACCACCAACAATGAGTATAAGTATTAATTTTCTTAATCGACTCTGAAATTGATATTGAAAAATTTCAAAGTCTAAACCTACTAATAAGTAAAATGCTGCCATGCAAATTGTCGCAATAATTAATATGATGATTTTCTTGTTAGAACTAATTTGCATAATGCTTTCTACCTTTCATTAGTAAGATTAGGAATATCACTGTCCCAAATACACCTATAGTCAATCCAATATTAATTTCATAAGGATAAACGATTAATCTACCGATGATATCAGCGAATAATACAAATATTGACCCTAACATCAACGTATGTGGAAGTGCATTTTTCAGATGGTCCCCTCTATACATTGAAATAATATTTGGTACAATGAGACCTAAAAATGGCAAAGTACCTACAGTAACAACAACTAAAGCCGTCAATGCTGCTGTAATAAATAATGCAATGTTTATAATTTTTTCATAACTTACACCCAAATTATGACTAAAGTCTTTCCCCATACCAGCAATCGTAAAATGATTCGCAAAAATAAATGCGATAATGAGTAATGGAACTACAAGATAAAGCACTTCATAACGTCCGCTTGTGATAATTGCAAAGTTACCATTCATCCAGTTGCCAATACTTTGTAATGCATTGGTTCTTAACGCAATAAAAGTAGTAAAGCTAGATACAATACCACCTATCATAATTCCTAATAACGGTACGAATATAACTTCTTTAACACGAATCAAATTAATTAACTTCACAAATAAATATGTCCCTGCTAAACTCAATCCTACTGAAAATAACAACTTGATTAGGATGTGACCTTTCGGAAAAAAGATAAGCGAAATCAAAATACCTAACTTGGCCCACTCCATTGTTCCTACCGTAGTTGGACTTACAAATTTATTTTGCATCATCTGTTGCATAATTAATCCTGCTAACGCGAGTGAACTACCTGAAAGTAGGATACTAACCGTCCGTGGAATACGACTTGAGAACAAAATATTTTGTTGCTCTTCACTTAAGTGGAAAATATCTGAAAGAGAGAGCTGACTCACTCCAACAAATAAGGAGACTATAGTTAAACAAACTAATAAAATAAGTAAAACATAACCCTTAAATAAAAACTTCACTAATAATTCTCCTCATCTTGCTATATGTATTAAAATGATAATCGTTATAAACGATAATGATTATCATTGTTGTTAATATTAATATTAAAGATTACAGACGTGAATTTCAATAGTATTTTTATACATAAGTAAATATTTATTTTTGTTCAAATACGATGTACTCTTTTTGATACAAAAATAAGCCACTAAATTCGTAGTTGTTATCAACAACACTGAATCTAGTGGCTTATTAATGTTAGTCTTTGATAATTATTTATCAAAAATGAAATCTTCGTCTTGTAAGGCTTCTACATTTAATGCCAATGTGTATCCGTCACCTTTAACTGAGAAGAAATCATGGTTTTTAGTTGTAGTATCTAATGCATTTTCAATGATAGGATTAAATTCTTTTTCTTCAAAGTATGGTTCAAAGCCTAAGTTAGATAATGCTTTGTTTCCATTGTATTGGACATAGTTCAATACATCTTCACTTAAGCCGATATCATCGTATAACATATGTGTATAAGATACTTCATTAGCGTATAAATCTTCTAATAATTTATACATCTCTTTATCTGCTTTTTGTTTTTCATTTTCAGATAGTTCGTTACGTAAACTTTGAGCATCTAATCCTGTAAACACACCATGGATTGATTCGTCTAGTAAAATCTTTCTAATGATTTCACCAGAAGTAGTCATTTTACCTTGTCCAGCTAAATACAAAGGATAATAGAAACCAGAGTAGAATAAGAAAGTTTCTAAAAATACACTTGATACCCTTGCAATATATTGATCATATATAGAGGCTTCTTTGCCCCACAATTTGTGATAGTTTTCAATAATTTTATCAGATTTATATTTTAAATGAGGCTCTTCTATTACCCAAGTATCTAGTAAATAGTTTGTTTCACTAGATGGAAGTAAAGTTGTAAATATATGTGAATAACTTTTCGCATGAATTTGTTCCATCATTGCCATAAATGAATACACTGCTTTTTTACGTAAGTCTGTTGTGTGTAACATAATTAACGGCATACCATCATCTGCTTGATGTGTATCCAATCCTGTTAATCCTGCTAACGCACGTTTGAATGTATTCTTCTCGTCTTCAGTTAGTGTCTTCCAACTTGCAATATCTTTTGATACTTTAAATTCTGTTTCTACCCACATTTGAGAAATATTTTGACGCCAAAACATATTCGTCATATCTTCTTGGGTATTCCAATTGACGGCCTTCATTTATAAATCCTCCTTAATTACTAAAAAGCAAATCTCATTCGTTTAGAGGATAAGTTGAGAGTCATTTTTAAATTTTGACTCTACAAACTTCCTCCTTTTCAAAATTTGTTATCTTAAGTTTCTTAAATTAGATAGCACAGCTTGTACATTCTTCTACACTCAATAATTTGTTACGAGTATAATATAGCGATTTAAGCCCTTTATGGTGAGCATAAACATATAATCTTGATAATTCACGTGTTGAAATTTCAGAATTCACATATAAAATTGTTGAAATACCTTGGTCCACGTGTGTTTGAATCGTAGCGATTAAATCTATTAATTTCATTTGGTCAGTATTGAATGCTGATTTATAATACCACATTGTTTCAGGAGACAAGAATGGCATTGGATAAAATGTTTCAGCGTTACCATAAGTACGACGTTCAATTTGATCAACAATTGGCATAACTGAACTTGTTGCATTTTGTACATATGAAATACTTTGTGTAGGTGCAATTGCAAGTCTATATGCATGATATAAACCATGCTGTTGAACTTGTTCTTGTAATGCTTTCCAATCTTTAGCAGTTGGAATATCGATGTGATCAAATAGTCGTTTCACTTTCTCAAATTTAGGTTCAAATTCTTGAGAAGTATAAAACTCAAAGTATTTATCACTAGCATAATCTGATTGATCAAAGTCTTGATATACTTCACCACGTTCTTTCGCAATTTCCATTGAACGTTCGATTGAATAATAGTTCATCATCATGAAGAAAGTATTTGCAAAGTCTTTAGCTTCCTCTGATTCATATCCTATTTTATTTTTAGCTAAATAGCCGTGTAAGTTCATTACGCCTAGACCGACAGAGTGTAACTCACTGTTAGCTTTTCTCACACCTGGTGCGTTTTGAATATTTGCTTCATCACTAACTACTGTTAATGCATCCATACCTGTGTGAACAGAATTTTTAATTTTACCTGTTTCCATCACATTTACAATGTTTAAAGAACCTAAGTTACAAGATATGTCACGTTTAATTTCATCTTCGATACCATAATCATTAATCACTGATGTCTCTTGTAATTGGAAGATTTCTGTACATAAATTACTCATTTTAATTTGACCAATATTTGAATTGGCATGTACTTTGTTAGCATTATCTTTAAACATTAAGTATGGGTAACCTGATTGTAATTGTGTTTGGGCAATCATATTCAACATTTCTCTTGCGTCTTTTTTCTTCTTAACGATATTAGGGTTTGCAACCATGTCGTCATAGTATTTTTCTAAATCAATATCATCGAGTGTTACACCATATTCTTGTTTAACCGTATGTGGCGCAAACATATAGAAATCTTTACCTTCTTTTGCTAAATCAAAAAATTTAGACGGCACTATAAGACCAGTAGAAATTGTTGATAAACGTAAGTCTTCATCAGCATTTACCTTTTTAGTGTCTAAGAACTCTTCTACATCATAATGGAAGATATTTAAATATACTGCACCTGCACCTGGACGTTGGCCAAGTTGATCAGCATAGCTAAATCCGCCTTCTAATGCTTTGGCAACTGGTAACACCCCTTTGGCTACACCTTTAATACCTTTGATGGCTTCACCACGAGCACGTAATTTAGAAAGATTTATTGCTACACCGCCACCAATTTTACTTAATTGCTTGGCAGTAGAATCAATGAAATTGATAGAGTTCAAGCTATCATCTACCTCTAATAGGAAACATGATACTAATTCACCACGACGTGCGCGACCAGCATTCAAGAAAGTTGGTGTTGCAGGTTGATAACGTTGCTCGACCATTGCTAAGATAAATTGTTTCGCTTGCTGCTTATTACCGTCCGCTAAATATAGTGCAACGATTGCGACATGTTGATTATAATCCTCTAGATATTGTGATTTATCATTAGTTTTTAGCGCATAATCTTTATAAAACTTACTAGCAGACATATAGCTTGCAAATTCAAAGTTGATAGATTTTGCGAATTCAGTGATTTCAACTAAATCTTCTTCGCTATATTTGTCGAAGACATTGAAATAAAAATTATTATCTACTAGATAGTGTAAACGTTCAATCTCACTGTCAAAATAAATTGTTTTATCATGGATTTCTTCTAGATAAACCGCTAATGCTTCTTGATCTTTCTCCAAGTTAAAGAAACCATTTTCTTTACGTTTCGTAACTTCATTATTTAGTTCAATATGATTGTACTTTTTCTCGTTCATAATTTTCATTGAAATGCCCCACCTTATTTTTAAATTCAATAACATCTTTATTAGAACCTTGTACTTCAAACTCCATTAATAAAGGTACATGGTATTTTTCGGAAATTGTTCTACCCGCTTTCGCAAAGTTTTGTCCCCAATTACGGTTACCACTTGCCGCGACAGCGCGTAAATTATGATGATTAACTTCTAAAAACGATTGTACTTCTTTAGGTACTTCACCAAATCCAATTGTTCCCGTAACTAAAATATAAGGTTCTTCAAATGGATCTGTACAATTATCCTTAGTAATTTCCATTACATCTGAAATTTCACTTCGTTTAATAAATCTTCTTACATTACCTGAAAAAGAAAAATAAACTACTTTCATTGGAACGCCTTCTTTCGTCAATCCATAATATTAATTAAAAAGAAGTTCTCTTAATAGATAAGAAAACTTGCTAGACAATAAATACGACATATTTTAGACATTTAATTGGATGTCAACTAGCTGATGATTAATATACTAAAAGAAGTGACTTTCATTTCTAGCCACTACATGTAGTGTTTAGACTAAAATTTCGAGACTATTTCATCTATATGCTCGTTCGTATTAATAGTATTAAATTAGGAATTTCAACTTAAAATAAGTGTGAAATTGCCTTTAAAATGAATAATTTGTATAACACAAACTTTTTATACAACCACAACATGTTGTGGTTCGTTTCATGTTTTAATACTATATTCTGTGTTTCATTATACAGAATTGCTTTCTTAATTAAAAGTAACTATTTCGTGACAAAAGTTCGGAAAAACGTCTGAATGTGCATCAGACCAACTTAAATTAACGCAAATAATTATTTTTGAATATTTGATGTGTTTTAGTTGCATTTTTAGCAGCTAAATAAACTATTGAATTGTCGGCATTCTTGAAGTCCAATCATTTAAATTATCAATATATTTTGCGCAATTATTCAAATGTTAATTATATTTTGCTTCAAAAACACGAATATAACATTTGTAAAAAAATAGTATTTAACGTGTTTTTAATACGAACAGAACATTTGTTCGTATCTAGATAATAATACATCTTGGTATTATTTTCAAGTATTCATGCATTAGCATTTGAATTATGCTACTATGTATACGGTAATTTATTACAAATGAGGCGATTAACCTTGAATCCAAAAGTTAAAGGTATTATTGCAATTTTAATTTCAGCTGTCGGTTTTAGTTTTATGTCAGTCTTTTTTAGACTCGCCGGAGATTTACCTGTATTTCAAAAATCCCTAGCTCGAAATTTTGTTGCAATGTTCATACCATTATTCTTCATATTTAAATATAAACAACCTATGTTTGGGAAATTAAGTAGCCAACCCCTTTTAATTTCTCGATCTACACTAGGCCTTATAGGTGTCTTATTAAATATATACGCTATAGATCATATGGTATTAAGCGATGCGGATACACTGATGAAACTTAATCCTTTTTGGACGATACTACTCAGTTTAATTTTTCTTAATGAGAAAGTTAGAAAATATCAAATCATTGCTATGATTGTAGCAATCTTAGGTATGTTATTTATCGTTAAACCAGAGTTTTCTTCAACAATGATTACTTCTTTAGCTGGATTATTTTCAGGTATCTTTGCTGCCTCTGCGTACACATGTGTTCGTGCATTAAGTAACAGAGAAGCACCATATACTATTGTTTTTTATTTTTCATTATTTTCAGTTGTCGTTTTAATACCGTTTTCAATCGCAACTTATGAGCCAATGACGACAATACAAATAATTTATCTTTTAGGGGCAGGTCTTTCTGCTGCAGTTGGCCAAATCGGTATTACACTAGCCTATAGTTTTGCACCTGCAAAAGATATTTCTATCTTTACGTATGCTTCAATCATTTTCACGGCTATATTCGGATTTATATTATTCGGTGAAACACCTGATTTCTATGCCCTTATCGGTTATGTCATTATTATTGGTGCAAGCTATTATATGTTCGAAAAGGCACGACGACAAAACCGCTATAACTAAACAACAATCTAACACTAAGGAGTGATTCAATTGACTCAAGGACGTCAAAAAGAAGAACTACAAGATATTACTTTATTAGGTAATCAAAATAATAAATATGAATTTGACTATACACCAGAAGTTTTGGAAACATTTGATAATAAACATCAAGGACGCGATTACTTCGTAAAATTCAATTGTCCTGAATTTACATCTCTTTGCCCAATTACAGGTCAACCAGATTTCGCAACGATTTATATTTCGTACATTCCAAATATTAAAATGGTAGAATCTAAGTCATTGAAATTGTACTTATTTAGCTTTAGAAATCATGGGGATTTCCATGAGGATTGTATGAATATCATTATGAATGACTTAATTGACTTAATGGACCCACATTATATTGAAGTTTGGGGCAAATTCACTCCACGAGGCGGTATTTCAATAGATCCATACACTAATTATGGACGCCCAAATTCTAAATATGAGAAGATGGCTGAACACCGATTAATGAATCATGATTTATATCCAGAAAAAATAGATAACAGATAAAAGATTAACTTAACCACTAAATTGTCAAACAATTTAGTGGATTTTTTCATTATTTGTGAGATTTTATTTAAATTTACTATTGCCTATTAGTGAATTAAAGCGTATTTTATTATTATCATTTAAAATTCCAAAAGAGTAAGATGATCTAAATAAAGCAACTTATTCTCATACAATTTTAAATCATCAACTCATTGACTGAAATTTCTAAAAATTTCTATTTTTAAGAAATTAATCAATTACACCTATCATATTCATGATTTTAAATTTCAGTCTTTAAAGAAAGAAAGGATTGGGATACATATGGCAACAAACAATTCCCATGAACAAGCTGTTCAAACAATACCTCAGCGAGGGTTCTTCGGACACCCTAGTGGTTTAGGAGTACTATTCTTTGTAGAATTTTGGGAAAGATTTAGTTATTATGGCATGCGTGCCATGCTTATTTTCTACATGTATGATCAAATTAAAAATGGTGGTTTAGGAATTGATCAAACGACTGCAATGTCTATCATGTCAGTCTATGGCGCATTAATTTACATGTCTTCAATTCCTGGTGCATGGGTCGCAGATAGACTATTCGGTACTAGAGGGGCAACCTTGATTGGTGCAGTACTCATTATCATCGGACATATTTGTCTAAGTTTACCATTCGCAATGTTCGGTTTATTTGCATCAATGTTCTTTATCATTATTGGTTCAGGCTTAATGAAACCAAATATTTCAAACATCGTTGGACGCTTATATCCTGAGAATGATACTCGTATGGATGCCGGTTTCGTTATATTCTACATGTCAGTTAACCTAGGTGCGCTTATCTCACCTATCATTCTGCAACATTTCCTAGACGTGAAAAACTATCATGGTGGTTTCTTAATTGCAGCGATTGGTATGGCATTAGGTTTAGTATGGTATATGATTTTCAATAAAAAGAATTTAGGTTCTATTGGTATGAATCCAACCAACCCGCTATCTTCTGAAGAAAAGAAAAAATATGGATTAATTGTAGGTATCATTGTAGCAGTCATTGCTATTGTACTATTAGTTACATATTTCACAAATACTTTATCATTCAATCTTATTAGTAATACGGTTCTAGTACTTGGTATAGCTCTACCAATCATTTACTTCACTACTATGATTCGAAGTAAAGATGTTACAGATGTAGAGCGTTCTCGTGTTAAAGCATTCATTCCGTTATTTATTTTAGGAATGTTATTCTGGGCAATACAAGAACAAGGATCAAACGTATTAAACATTTATGGTTTAGAACGTTCTGATATGAAAATGAATTTATTCGGTTGGACAACTAATTTCGGTGAAGCATGGTTCCAATCAATTAACCCATTATTTATTCTTTTATTCGCACCAATCGTATCTGCGATTTGGTTGAAAATGGGTAAAAAACAACCAAGCCTTCCAGTAAAATTTGGAATTGGTACGCTATTAGCTGGTGCTTCATACATTTTAATGGGACTTATCGGTATGAGTTATGGTGATACACACTTCTCAGTAAACTGGGTTATCCTATCATACGTTGTATGTGTGGTTGGTGAATTATGTTTATCACCTACTGGTAATAGTGCGGCTGTTAAATTAGCACCTAAAGCATTTAATGCTCAAATGATGAGTGTTTGGTTATTAACAAACGCATCTGCACAAGCACTTAATGGTACATTAGTTAAATTAATCAAGCCTTTAGGGCAAACGAATTATTTCATCTTCTTAGGAAGCGTTGCTATCGTAATTACAGTAATCATCTTAGCTTTCACTCCTAAAATTTCAAAAGCAATGAAAGGTATTCATTAATCACCTTTGTATTGTTAAAATATGACATTTAAACAAAACAAATAATTATCTTTAAGCATCTTCATAGTAATTTTATAGCTATGAAGGTGCTTTTTTTATTTAAATTATCCTTATTGAGAAGATGACAAGGCATTTAAAAAAATTCTATCTTGTCATTTCTTTGTATATCAACTAAAAAAATATAATGATAAATACTTAAGCATTTGTTTTACTCAAATTATAATTAAGCAAATAACATTTCGGGTAAATAAATGTTAAATCAGAGTAAATAAATGAAAGTAGGCATACGTATGGGTCAAAAATTTAATCATGGTGTTCTTTTTTACCATGAACATAGTGGTCTCAAAGATATATATGAAGGTTTAGGAGAAGTAACTAAATCACTTACTACTATGTGCAAACACCTATCAATTCAACTAAGTGAAAATGAAGGCGACATTATTAAGTATTGTGAAAGAATTAAAAATCAAGAATATAGTAGTGATGTTGATATCGTTTTTATCCTAGGTGGAGATGGTACAGTTAATGAATTAGTTAATGGCGTTTTAGCAAATGACCTAAATGTACCTATTGGAATTATTCCTGGAGGTACATTTAATGATTTCACTAAAACATTAAACTTGAACCCTAACTTTAGTAAAGCTAGTGAACAACTTAAAACGTCTCACTTGGAATCATATGATGTTATGAAAGTGAATGGCACTTATGTGCTTAACTTTGTGGGATTAGGACTTATAGTTCAAAACGCGGAAAACGTGCAAGAAGGTCGTAAAGATATCTTCGGTAAATTAAGCTATGTTGGTTCAACTGTTAAAACATTAATGAATCCAGAAGATTTTGATTATACATTAACTGTAGATGATAAAGAACTTAATGGTAATACCTCTATGCTAGTCGTTGCTAACGGTCCTAATATCGGTGGCAGTAGAATACCACTTATGGATTTATCACCTCAAGATGGTAAAGTGAATAGTTTCATTTTTAATAAACAAAATTTTACTATTCTCAATGATGTATTCAAAAAACGCGATAGTATGGATTGGAATGAAATTACAAACGGAATTGATCACATAGCCGGCAAACATATTACATTATCGACGGATCCAGTTATGAAAGTAGATGTTGACGGTGAAATTAGTCTTGAAACGCCAATTACAATTGAAGTTCTACCAAAAGCACTTCAGATTCTAACTTTTCCAGAGAATGCTGAACAATAAGAATTTATTATACTAATATAAAAGCGATTAAGGTTAATGATTGGATTATCATACCTTAATCGCTTATTTTAACTACTCCTATAGAAAGAATGCTTCTACATCTTTCCAACCGTTAACACGTTTAAAACGTTCTTCACTTACATTGTGAGACGCAGTAAAAATGATTGGTTCACCTTCAAATATTTGTAATTGACGAGGATTATCATCTATTAAATAATCAGTTTTCACTACATTTTTACGACCACAGAAGACAAATTGCTGCGGATCTAAAAATGGAAAGAATTCAAGTAACCAGTCATATTTATCATGAAATGAAGTTGGAACATCCATAGCTGCAGTAGCAATGTAAACATCATATTGCTCAGTCAATTTCTTAACGACTTCTTGTGCATGGGGCATAACAGTTAAGTTTCTAAAGAAGCCTGGCGCTCTTAAAATATCACGAACTAAACCATCATGCTCTGGTATTACATTTTTAAGCTTTTGTCCATTTAAAGACTCAACTGTAATTCCTAATTCCGTTTTTACGTTAACCGCTTCAATAATTGCACCTAACGTGTCTGCTAATACTTCATCCATATCTATTGCTATAGATTTTCTAGACATACTATCTCTCCCTTAATCATCACCTATATACTTCTAAAGTATAGCAAAAATTTAAAAGGGAGTGCTACAAGACATTTAGAATCTATTGTAGCCCCCCTTGCATAATCAACTTATGATGTACTTCTAAAACTCAACTA
Organism: Staphylococcus sp. HMSC62B09; assembly: GCF_001839115.1. Lineage (NCBI taxonomy): Bacteria > Bacillati > Bacillota > Bacilli > Caryophanales > Staphylococcaceae > Staphylococcus > Staphylococcus sp. HMSC62B09. Next base: position 59,294 of record NZ_KV840121.1, on the reverse strand, counting down.
ATCATTTTAAGTTAAAGAGCTTACGTATTTGACCAACTTAATAATCAAAATGTTTTAATACATCAATCATTCTGTCATTTTGTTCTGGGAATCCGATTGTAATACGAACGCCAGTTGGAAACGGACGTGTGATACAACCCACTTTTAGTAACGCTTCATATAATTCTTGTGCTTTTTTAGTTGCAACAAATACAAAGTTCGTCTGACTAGGTAAAAAATGTTCACTTTGTGGTATCTCAAAGAATTTTTCACGTTCTTTAGCATTTTTAGCTGTAATATCTTTCAAATAAGCTTGATCTTCTAATGCTGCAATCGCTGCGTATTCTGAAATACGAGTGACATTGAATGGTGGTCGAATGATGTTCCACTTTTCAATAGCTTCATTTGTAGCTACGACATACCCTACACGCAACCCAGCTAATCCATATGCCTTAGAAAATGTTCTTAACAAGAATGCATTATCAAAGCGTTCTTGCAATTTCAATGTATCTGGATAATCTTCTGCTGTCACAAATTCAAAGTAAGCTTCATCAATCAATACAGGCACATGACTAGGTACGCGTTCTAAAAAGTATTCCAATTCATCATGATTGAAATAGGTTCCAGTCGGATTATTCGGATTACATAACCACACTAAAGCAGTCTCTTCATCGACCTCTTTAATAATATTCTCTAAATCAAACCCACCACTTAGTAGAGGTACTTGAACAACTTCAGCAGATTCTACAATTGCATTATGATAATATTGTCCAAATGTGCCTTCACTTGTAACAATTTTATCTCCAGGCGTTAGCACTGCTCTTGAAATCATCAAGATGACTTCGTCTAACCCTGCACCAAATAGAATTCGAGAAGGATCCACGTTCAAATGTTCACTAATTGTCTTACGTAATGAAGGTGAGCCAGTCTCAGGATAATAAAATAACTCATCCAAATGTGCTTGAACTGCTTGCTTTGCTTTTGGAGAAGGACCGTATAAATTTTCATTTGAAGCAAGTTTATATAATTCTCCTTCTATACCGTGCTTTTCTTTAAGTGCTTGTGGTGATAATCCTGGTTGATATGCTGCTAATTGATTTAATTGTTGTTTCATTGCCAACCACTCCTTTTTCAAAAAATTAAAATGTTTATTTAATTATAAACCTGTTCCTCTAACATTGTTAAATTACAAGTCATTGACTAGTTAAAATTTATATTAACTTAATGTACACCATTCATCGCTCTCTTAACCATTGGAGAAATAGCTACTAAGATAACACCAATAAGCAGTGTAAACAATCCTGAGTATAAGAAGAACTCTTTCTCACTAATAATCTTAAATAATACAACGATTTGGCTATTGAGACTTTGTGCAGTGGCGTTACTGAGCATCCACAATGCCATCATTTGTGCAGAGAACTTTGCAGGTGCTAGTTTAGATGTTACAGATAACCCTACTGGTGAGATACATAATTCACCTAACGTGATTAAGAAGAAACTTAACACTAACCATATAGGGTGAATCAAATGCGCATCACTATTCAAAGGTATAATCATAACTAAATATGATAAACCTGCAAAGATGGCACCCAATGCAAATTTATATACTGTATTTGGATTATGTCTGCCTAATTTAGTCCATAAACTAGCAAAGACAGGTGCTAACATAATAATAAATACTGGATTGACAGACTGGAACCAAGCTGCTGGTATGTGGAAATCTAACACACCATTAGTCAATTTAACTAAGCTAAGTTCTGTCTTCTGGTCAGCAAAGTTAGCCAAAACGGTCGAACCTTGTTCTTGAATCATCCAAAATGCAACAGACGTAATAAACAACGGTATGTAACTATAAATTCTAGAACGCTCTTCTTTGTGCGTCTTATTACTTGATAACATATAAACAAAAATACAAATTGGTAACACGATACCTATAATCGTTACAATGACACTGAAACTAGATAAACTCAATTTTCCAATAAATTGCAAGATAAGTAGGATAATTGCGAAAATTATTACGACAGTACCAGTAATAATTGATAATTTTTTGATTTCTTCTTTTCGAAGTGGGTTAGGAACGCTTAAACCAGCCAATCCTAGATTCTTTTTATTTGTAATAAAATAAGTGACTAATCCGATGAACATCCCTATAGCTGCTACCGCAAAACCAAAGTGGAACCCTAGTCTTGTTTGTAAGTAACCTGTCGCAAATGGTGATAGAAAACTACCTAAATTGATACCCATATAGAAAATAGTAAAAGCAGCATCTAAACGTCTATCATTATGGTCATATAATTCACCAACTGTAGTTGAAATATTAGGTTTCAATAAACCTGTACCAATAATAAGAAGTAATAGTGCTATCATTACTACTGTTAAACTACCTGGTATCGTTAACATGATGTGACCAAACATAATTAATATGCCGCCATAAAATAATGCATGTCTTGTACCAATGATTCTGTCTGCTATCCAACCCCCGATGGTACCAGACATATAGATGAGTGCACCATATAATGATACGATTTGTAACGCTGTACCCTGCGGTAAGCCGAAGCCACCTTTACTAACTGAATAGTACAGATAATAAGCTAGAATCGCTTTCATACCATAGTAACTGAATCGCTCCCAAAATTCAGTAAAGAATAGTGTACTTAAACCTTTGGGATGTCCAAAGAATCCCTTTTGAGGCACACTCTTAACAATTTCTTGTCTCGAATAATTTCTAGTATTCACATTCTCCCTCCTAAAAACATACACGCTTTTTGTGTATTTATAGAATAGTGTAATTAAAAATAATTCAGATTACAATTGTATTTACAAATTTTGCTCTGTAAAAAAAGAACAAAACAACGAACTCATGATTAATTCGTTGTCTTGTTCCAACATTTTCACGTGACTATTTATTTTACTAAACCTTCTTTTTTAAGATAATGTTTCGCAACATTATATGGATCTTCATTTTTCACGGTAACTTTGTAATTCATTTCTTGCATCTCTTCATCTGAAATTTTACCCTCTAATTTGTTGAGCGGTTTTTTAATTTCTGGATGTTGTTTTAAGAATTTTTCTTTAAACATTGGTGCACCTTGATATGGTGGGAATACGTGTTTATCATCTTTTAAGACTACCATATCATATTGTTTTAATTCTGCATCTGTTGAATAAGCGTCAATTAAATTAATGTTATCTTTTTCTACTGCAGTATAGCGTAATTTAGGCTCCATTTTTTTAACATTAGATAAGTTGAGACCATAAGCTTTCGACACAGCTTTATAACCATCAGGTCGATCATTAAATTCCATAGTGAACCCTGGTTTAATTTTATCTTCAACCTTTTTTAAATCACCGATTGTTTTAATATTATTTTCTTTAGCAAAGTCTTTCTTCACCGCTAAAGCATACGTATTATTATATTTCATAGGTTTTAACATCGTCATGTCATATTTCTTCTCTAGACTTTGTTTAGCTTGTTGATATACTGCATCTTCTTTTTTGGATTTTAAATCTTCTTTAGTTAATTCACCTAAAACTGTCCCTGTAAATTCTAAATATCCATCGATGTCGTCTGATTTTAATGCATTAAATAGGAATGATGTTTTACCCATACCATCTTTAACATCAACTGTATCATCCGTTTCATCCTCAATTAAAATTTTGTACATATTCGTAATAATTGAAGGTTCTGAACCTAATTTACCTGCAAGCGTAATTGTGTCACCTTTTTTACCGAAAAGTGGTACAACAACGACTAATAGTATAATAAGAATCATTGCACCTACAGTGATTAGTAGTTTCTTATAAGATAATTTCTCCATATAACGTAGTATTAAATCAAACATAATTGCGAGTAGTGCAGCAGGAATCGCTCCGATAAGGATTAGAGACGTATTGTTACGGTCAATACCTAGTAAAATTAAATCCCCTAGTCCACCAGCACCAATTAATGCGGCTAAAGTTGCTGTACCGATAATTAGAACCATAGCAGTACGAATACCGGCCATCATCACTGGCATAGCTATTGGCAATTCTACTTTAGTCAAACGACGCATCGGTTTCATACCAATACCTTTTGCTGCTTCAATAAGAGACGGATCAACTTCTTTAATGCCAGTATATGTATTTCTCAAAATTGGCAACAGTGCATACACAACTAATGCAATAATAGCTGGCACGCGACCAATACCAAATATTGGAATCATTAACCCTAATAATGCCAATGACGGAATGGTTTGTAATATAGCAGCTATGTTCATAACGACTTCAGATAACCGCTTCGTCTTTGTTAAAGCAATCCCTAATGGCACGGCAATTAAAATTGCGATTAGCAGTGCAATAAATGAAATTTGGATATGTTCCAAGATGGTCGTAAGTACTTCGCCTTTACGATCATTGAGTGTGCTAAATAATTCGCTCATGCTTTAACCCCCTTGTCATTGTCTATCTCAGATAAATACTTAAAGATATCTTCACGTTTTAAGAGTGATTGCGTGGAGGTTGATATATCATTAACAATAACCGCTTCATGTTGGGTTAATGTAGAATAAACTGAACGTAATTGCACATCACTATTGATTTCCGGATAATCATGGTGTGTTTCTTTTTCTGTGAGTGGCGAAGTAATATTAAGATCTTTCAACTGTAATCTTTCTTTATCTTGTTCTAAATGGCTTCCCATAAACTCTTCTACAAATTTACCTTTAGGTTGATTACGGAATGCTTGTGGTGTATCTATTTGTTCAACATGTCCATTGTTAAGTAAACAAATTCGATCACCTAACTTCATAGCTTCTTGAATATCATGCGTTACAAATACAATTGTTTTTTTGATTTTAGTTTGTAATTCTATTAAATCATCTTGTAGTTTTTCGCGACTGATTGGATCCAGTGCACTAAAAGGTTCATCCATCAATATAACTGGTGGATCTACAGCTAATGCTCTTACTACACCAACCCTCTGTCTTTGACCACCTGATAATTCATCTGGTTTACGATTTCGATATTTTTCAGGTTCTAAACCAACCATTTCAAGTAATTCGTCAACACGTTGATCTATATCTTTATCTTTCCATTTTTTCATCTGTGGAACCTGTGCAATATTCTCTTTAATGGTCATATGAGGGAAAAGTGCGATTTGTTGCAACACATATCCAATATCCCATCTCATTTCATAAACAGGATAATCGCTTATTGGTTTATCTTTAAAATAAATATAACCTTCACTTAACGGAATAAGTCTATTAATCATTTTCAAAGTAGTTGTTTTACCACACCCTGATGGACCTATGATTACAAAAAACTCACCCTCATTTATTTTAAAACTTACATCATCAACTGCCACATTATCCCCATAGCGTTTTGTTACATTTTTAAATTCAATCATTTAGTCACCTTCATTTGCTCTACTTATTCAAATAGTCTGCATTCTTATTCCCTATTTAAACATGTTTAATGAGGAATTCATATTAAATTAATCTAAATATAGAAATTACATTTAAAATTAATAATGTGATAATAGAATAAAGGTAAGGTTCGCTACAGAAATAGTAACAACCTTACCTTTCACTTTATATACTCGCTTTATATGAATGTATAATTTCTAAGAATTTTGGACAATAATGTTTCAATTTATAGCTACCAACACCATCTATTGATATCATTTCTTGTTTGGATTCTGGCTTGCGTTTAGCAAACTCTTCTAACGTGTAATCAGAAAAAATACTAACCGGTGCAATATCCAATTTCTCACTTAACTTACGTCGAACTTCAACTAATTCACTGTATAATGCTCGATCTACGCCTTCAACTGTATTGATATAGACTTTTTCTTTGGATTTTTGTTTAAATGGTGTCGTAAATACTTTCTCTTTATTGTTAAGTAACTTTTTAACACTTTCATCACATATTAAGATTTCATCATTTTCGTTTAAAAACCCTTTGAAGCGCAATTCATCAATTAAATGACTTAATTCCGAAGTGGTATAATCTTTCATCAAACCATATGTCGTCAACTTATCATAATCATTATATTTAATATAATCACTTGTTTCTCCACGCAATACTTGAATGATTACGCTATAGCTTTCTTTTTGACGCATGCGTGCGATACAACTAATGATCATTTTAGCTTCTTGCGTCATATCATATGTTTTATTTTGTTGAATGCAGCTACTACATTGCCCGCACTCTTCTAATTTTTCGTTAGGTTCAAAGTAATGTACCACAGTCGCTTCAAGGCATTTTTTCGTTTTCGTGTATTGAATCATTTTAGTGAGTTTCTCACCCATTTTATCTTTATAATCTTCATCAGCCTGTGAAACTGTAATAAAATATTCATGCAATCCTTTATCACGTTCACTAAATAAAAGAATGCATTCACTTTCTAGTCCATCACGACCTGCACGGCCTGCCTCTTGATAATATGATTCTAAATCACCTGGCATATTATAGTGTATAACGTATCTAACATTTGATTTATCTATCCCCATACCAAAAGCATTTGTCGCTATAACAACCTTCACTTTATCATATACAAATTCGTTTTGAGCAGTCTCACGTTCTTTATTTGTTAAACCCGCATGATAAATTGACGAAGAAACATTGATAACATCTAATACTTCTTGTAATTCCTCAACTTGTTTACGTGTAGAGCAATAGATAATTCCTGCTTGTTCTTTATGTTTCTGCACATAATCTACAACAAATTTCTGACGTTGATAGGTAGGATTCACTTTAAAAATAAGATTCCGACGTTTCGTACTTGTTTTTACTTCATCTCGTCTATCGATGTTTAACTTTTCCATAATATCTTGTTGTACTTCTGCAGTAGCTGTTGCTGTTAGTGCAACGATTGTAAAGTTTTGAGGTAACGTGAATACTTTCTTAATTACACTTTGATAACTAGGTCTAAAGTCATGCCCCCACTTAGAAATACAATGTGCCTCATCAAATGCGATAAGATGAATATCAATTCGACTTAATAAACTTAAAAAATATTGATTATCGAAACGTTCTGGCGCAACATATAAAAACTGAATATGACCTTTCATTAAATCATCTTCGATTTCTTTTTGTTGCTTCTTAGTTAAACTACTATTTAAGAATGCTGCTTTAATCCCCATTGCTTTAAGTTGATCAACTTGGTCTTTCATTAAAGATATTAGTGGACTAATTACAATTGTCGTTCCACCTAACATTAATCCAGGAACTTGGTAGCAAATTGATTTACCACCACCTGTAGGTAATACACCTAAAACATTATGATGATCCATTATTTTAGTTATGATTTCTTTTTGACCAGGTCTGAACTTGTCATACCCAAAATAATGCGATAATGTTGCTTCCATACTTTACATTCCCCTTATTGCTCTTTTAGTTCTTCTAATTCACTCCATCTCGTGATATCTGTTTCATATGTTAGTTCTAATTGTTCTTTCTCTTCATTTAATTCTTTGATTATGGCATAATCAGCACTGGCCTCAATCATCTCTTCATCTATTTCTTCTAAGCGTGTTTCAGTTTGTTCTATACGATCCATTAAAGTTTCGTATTCTCGTTTTTCCTTATAAGACAACCCTGATTTTTTTCGCACCGTTGTTTTTTGTTTTGGTTGTTGTGCTTGTTTCTCTAGTGCAACTAATTTATCCTGCTCTTTCTTATAAGACTCATAATCTTCAAAGGCACCTACAATACGTTCCATCTTTCCGTCATGAATATACCAGTACTCTTGAGCGACTTTATTTAAAAAATAGCGATCGTGACTAACAGTTATAACTGAACCACCGAAACTACTAATATAATCTTCTAAAATAGTTAATGTTTCTGTATCTAAGTCATTTGTCGGTTCATCCAGTAACAGTACATTAGGTTGATGCACGAGTAATCTTAATAAATATAAGCGTTTTTGCTCTCCGCCTGATAATTTGTATATCTTCTTACCATGTGTTGAGCTTGGGAACAAGAAACGTTCTAGTAATTGAGTTACAGAAATTGAAGTTCCATCCTTCTCTTTAGCCACTTCACTCTCTTCTCGTAGGTAATCAATCATACGTATATCTCTATCTAACGTTTCTTCTGTTTGTTTAAAGTATGCTACTTTTACAGTTTGGCCAATTTTAAGTGTGCCTGTATAATCGTTCTCTTCTCCGCTTAAAATATTTAATAACGTGGTCTTTCCAGCTCCATTTGGCCCAACTATACCAATACGTTGTCCACTTTGAATAATTTCAGTAATATCTTCAAATAATGTTCTGCCGTTAATTTGTTTTGAAAGTTGTTCCAACTCATACACTTGTTTGCCTAATCTTGAATACGCTAGATTCAGTTGCCCTTTATCTTGAACGTGTTGAGCTTGTACTTCTGATTCCAAATCATTAAAACGATTGATTCGCGCTTGTTGCTTTGTCGTTCTTGCCTTGGCGCCAGCTCTCATCCAAGCTAATTCTTGTTTATATAAAGCCTTTTGTTTTTCTTGTTGTTTTTGTTCAATAATTTCATTTTCTGCTCGCATTGCTATGTAATCTTCATAATTACCTGGATAAGATTTTAATTTACCTCGATCTAATTCAATGATTCTACTCGCAATTTCATTTAAAAAGTAACGATCATGGGTTACGAACAATACAGTATGAGGGTACTGCTTCACATAATTAATTAGCCATGTTATGGATTCAAAGTCTAGGTGGTTTGTAGGTTCGTCTAATAATAATAAATCAGGTTGTTCAATAAGCGTTTTAGCTAGCACAACACGTTTTTGTTGACCACCTGACAGTTCGTTCACCTTTTTAGTCGTATCATTAATACCTAGTTTAGATAATATGGTTTTAATTTCAGCATTATAATCCCATGCACTATTTCGGTCCATAGCCTCTTGTGCTTCCATCATCTTTTGAAAATGCGCGTCATCTTGTTGTTGTGTATATGCATTAACTGCTTCTTCGTAAGCTTTTATAATTTGAAGAGTCGTTGTGTCTGAGCTAAGTACAGCTTGAAAAACAGTCATATCTCCATCTAGATCCTGCTTTTGAGAAGAATATCGTATACGATATTGATTAGGATGCGTAATATCAGCTGTATAATCATCATCTATATTCCCGATAACTTTAAGTAGAGTGCTTTTACCAGTACCATTTATTCCAACCAATCCTATTCTTTCATGTTCAGAAATAGATAGGTTTAAATCATCGAAAATGATTTTATCCGCATATGATTTATTTAAGTGCTCTATTTTATACGCTTCCATGCATCTACTCCCTTTTCCAAATCGAAATATCGAATTTTTTAAATATTTTTGATAAGCTTAAATCAGTTCTATATATTATACACCTTTTTAGGCTTAAATGATACAAGGAGACAAGAGTTATGATTGACTTTTTCGAAAATTTACCGCCTTATTTACAGGCGCTTTTAGCAGGTATTATTACTTGGCTACTCACAGCATTAGGTGCTGCTTCTGTATTTATATTTAAATCCGTAAATGAACGAATACTAACATCTATGCAAGGATTTGCTGCGGGCATTATGATAGCTGCCAGCTTTTGGTCTTTATTACAACCCTCTATTGACTATGGTAAAGATGGTAGTTTACCTGCTTGGTTACCTGCTGCAATTGGCTTTTTATTTGGTGGTATCTTTATACGTGTCCTCGATTCAGTTATTCCTCATTTACATCAAAGAATTGGCGATAAGAGTCAGTACCGCGAGGGTGTTAAGACTTCTTTAAGTAAGAATACATTATTAGTACTAGCTATTACGTTACATAATATTCCAGAAGGACTATCGATTGGTGTTGCTTTTGGTGGTATAGCAACTGGAAATAGTCAAGCTACATTCCTAGGTGCTTTAGGGTTAGCAATTGGTATAGGAATACAAAACATTCCGGAAGGTGCAGCATTATCTATGCCTATTAGAGCGGCAGGCGCGTCTCGTTGGAAAGCGTTTAATTACGGACAAGCTTCTGCGATTGTAGAACCTATCTTTGCTACTATTGGCGCTGCATTGATTTTAGTTATTACACCTGTTTTACCTTATGCATTAGCTTTTGCAGCTGGAGCTATGATATTCGTTGTTGTTGAAGAACTTATACCTGACTCACAATCTGGTAACAACACGGATTTAGCAACACTAAGTCTAATGTTAGGCTTTACAATTATGATGATTTTAGATGTAGCGCTTGGATAAAATTTGCAATTATCACAGATATTTAAATTAACTATTAATCAGCAATTATTTAAATTACAACATCATTTGAGACATGTATCTATAGCATCAACTATATATTGCAACTCAACATGTTGCACATAATCAAAATCATATTAAAAAAGACAATTTCTATTTATTTCAATAGAAATTGTCTTTTTTCATTAGTCTAAAAAATTTATATTATAGACTCTACTTGATTATTTTTGGTTCCCTTTAGGACCAGTTTTGTATTCATATTTAGACGGGTCAATTTTTTTGAAATCAGGATTTTTATAGAATCTGAGCAAGTCACCATTTAAGACATTGTCACTCATTTCTAAATCTTTCTCAACCTGTTTCTTATTCTTATCTAAATCTTTAGGTTCCGTTTCTAATAATTCATTAGTTTTATTAGAATATGCTTTACCGTTTACATATTTGTAATCTTTCGTAATGAAATCACCATTACGGAATGGAATTACATCATTATGATCTTTAGATAACATGTCAGTACCAAACATTAAGAAGTTTTTAGAGTCAATTCCTACTAAATGTAATATAGTAGGCATAACATCCATTTGACCAGCATATGTCTTATCTACTGTACCTTCTTTACCAGGAATTTTTAGCCAGAAACCTGTACGGTTTAAGTCCATAAATTTCGCTGGCGTAATCTTTTCACCTAATAATTTTTCCATCGCATTATTATGGTTCTCTGAAATACCATAATGGTCACCATAAATCATAATAACTGAATCGTCGTATAAACCTTTCTTCTTAAGATCTGTTACGTACTCTTCAAGTGCTTGGTCTAAATAATGCGCTGTTTGAATGTAACCATCAACAGTTGAATCACCTGTATTAGGTTTATCAATATCTGCATCTTCCTCACTCAATGTGAATGGGTAGTGGTTTGTCAATGTAATTAAGTGTGAATAGAATGGTCCTTTCATTTTAGATTGATATTCTGCTGACTCTTTAAAGAACGGTTTATCTTTTAAACCTAAATTAACAATATTATCGTCAGACATATCATAATATGTTGCATCGTAGAACTTATCAATACCAAAATGTTTATAAACTTGGTCACGGTTCCAGAATGTTTTGTAGTCACCGTGCATAACATCAGAAGTATAACCTTGCTTTTGATCTAATATAGCAGGTAATGATTGGTAAGTATTATCACCTTTTAATGAATATGCAGAACCTTGTGGTAAACCATAAAGGCTGTTATCCATTGTGAACTCAGCGTCTGATGTTTTACCTTGACCAGTTTGATGGAAGAAGTTTGGATAATATCTAAAATCTTCGTTACCTGTCGATAATTTATTTAAGAACGGTGTTACTTCTTTACCATTAACCTTTTTATTGATTAAAAAGGTTTGGAAACTTTCTAGATGTATTTTAATAATATTTTTCTTCTTAGCAGCACCAAAATACTCTGAATTTGGTGTTGTATTTTTTTGTTTCGTGTAATTCAATACTTTAGTTAGGTCATCTTCAGAAGCCAATGCTTTTTGTTGGTTATTCTGGATCGTTTTAACGCCATCATAAACTGTAAAGTTATATGGACCTAAATACTTCACTAAATATTTATGGTCAAACGTACGTGTTAATAACTCAGGACGATCTGTTTCAGCAAAAGCTAAGTTCAAGAAGAATAATGCTACTGAAGCAGCCATTACAACCGGTACAAACTTTTTACTGAAGACACGCTTATCTAACCAACTTCCTTTGAAAATAAGGATAAATAGATAAATAATAGTATCTATAAAGTAAACAAAGTCATACCATTTAAATGATGCCCCAACAGCACCACCCATAGACTCAACATTCCCCGCTTGATTAAGTGTACTAAATGTTAAAAAGTCTGAGAAGAATCTAAAATAAACTACATTTGCATATAGCAAGAATGATAGTAAAAATCCTCCAATAAAGATGAACCAATATGCTTTTTTTCCTTTAAAGAATAAGAACACACTTAAAATAAGCGCGATTAAACTATATGGATTCATCAATAGTATTAAGTTTTGAACTAGTCCTTTAACACCCAAAGAAAAATCAACATAATATGAAAAATACGTCTTCAATGTCACTGTAAAAACAGTCAGTAAGAAAAACGCAAAAAGACTTATTTTCTTTTTGTGTAAACTCATGTATGTTTCCTCCGTTTATAGTTATTCAACTTTGAAGAAATGTTAAAGACTTAACCGAAGACTTAAACACTTACTCAAATATGACCGTTATGCAATTACTTACTAATTTTTAAATTTCGCTATTTTAATTTATTAAGAATATGTCATACACATACATTAAATACAAACGATAATTCACTCTTACATATTTGTCCCATTGACGAACTATCCGTTAGTAATGCCTTATGTATACATTGTTGAATGCTATTCTATTTAATTATTAATAAAATATTAACAAATTATGAACTTTGTAATATTATTGTAATATTGCCCGTAGTTCAATATATAAATATATAGTATTTTTACTCATTTATCAAGAAAAAACATCTTTATATATCGACATCTCAATAGTTTGTCACAAATATATATAAGTATAATGATGACGCACTGATTTATTTATTATAGTTTCTTATATGATATTTTTAATCAGACTATAGACTTACTCAATCTATTTAAAAAAACGTTTAAATAAGTCGTACATTTAATTAATTATTAACAGTTATTTCATCATTTCTAATTGCATTCTGAATTCAATGCCGTGAAACAGTTGATTCATCCAATTGCTAAATTTTACAACATTTTTTTCAGCGGTTTCAATATCAATAAATTGGAATTTCAAACGTGACCCTTGTGGTTTCTGTGCAAGTTTAGTCAAATGATAACTCGCAATCGTTCCAATTTGGGGGTAACTTCCTATTGTATAATGATCGTTTAATAAGATAATCGGTGTACCATCTCTTTTAACTTGAATCGTTCCTCTTTTAACAGATTGATGTGCAGGCATATCATCGTAATATGCTTTTATCTTCTCACCATCTAATAACATACCAACACGATTTGATTTATTAGTTACTTTATATTCGCCTTTAATAAAATGGGATTGCGTTTCCTTATCAAAGTCTTCAGTACCTTTATTAGCGATAACATGAAACACGTCAGAGATATAGTTGAACGACAATGCATAACCATCAATCCCCCAATCAGTAGTACGCTTTTCTTTTAGATTTTCAAACAACTTATGATGACGTTCAGTATATTCTCTTTTCATTTCAACTTCATCGCCATTTTCAAGTTTACGCCCGTGATAGCCACCAATGTGAACATTTAAATCTGTAGAATTCGAACCTAGCCAATTGTCTAATTTAAATCCTCCACCTATAGCAAGATATACACGTGACGTTTTATTTGTTTCTTTAAAAGATAACACATCATCTTTACCTAAAAGGTATAGTTTATAAGGTTTTACTCGCAGGTTTTGTGTATAAGCTTCAAAATTTTGACCTGTTAATGCAATTAAAGTAGGTTCGGTGAATCGAATTTTCGCCATAATATGTGTCATTTCAAGTGTTGCTTCATTCTTGTCATTAGCGACAAGACGATTTGCTATTTCATGACCTAGCGTGTCTAAAGCTCCACACGGAATAACACCTGCATATTCATATCCATGACGCCCGAAATCTTGAAAGCTACTAAACAATCCGGCTTTTTCTATTATGATTGACATGGTTTAAATTCTCCTAATTCAATATCTTTGCGTTTTTCTGGTTTGAAAGTGACATTATCTCCTAATTTTAGCAGTGTAAAATCTTCTTGTTCAGGGGTAAATAACGTCATAGGCGTGTACCCTATCACTAACCAATCATTATATGTATCAGTTGTAACAATCCCACATTTTTTCCCTTCAATAATAACTGAACCTGCAGTAACAAGTTTCTTCTTATTACTTGTATGATTAACATACAATGCTTCATTCATTCCAGTTAAATATGGAAAACCAGGAGCATAGCCCATCATAGAGACAAAGTAAGCATTATCAGAATGTAATTGAATAAATTCATCTTTTGTTATTTTGTAATACTCTAGCAAGTCCTGTAAATCGGGACCAAATTCATCACCATAAATAATAGGAATTTCATAGGTCGTGCTCTCATCTTTGTTCATTTCTAATTGTTTTATTTCTTCCTGTATAGATGTTACTAATGCCTTCATATATTGAAAAGGTGAAGTAATATTATGATGTTTAATCATATCTCGAGCATCATAGCAAATCATCATATCTGATTCAGTAGGAACAATTTCAGTTATAAATGGTAAATCTTTCTTTAATAAATGATTACGTACTGCGATTAACTCAGTTGTTACATTTTTAGATACTTCTTTTTCAACCGCAATTACAATTGCTTGATCTCCCTGACTATAAATCTTCATAACTCCACCTCAAAATAATTATATTTAGTGATGATAAAATATATTTAGAAAATCAACCACATAAGGAATGATTGAATTAATTAAAAAATAAATGAATACACATTGAATTAAAACGGTAACGGTTGCCACAATACGTGCCTTAATGAGTGCATTATTATTTAAATATCGATCTGCTAAATATTTACTTATCACATTTAAAATCACAATAATTACAACCCATAATATTGCCATAATTCACTCCGTTAGTTCGTTTTTATCAATAAATACGCATATACTTCCAATATTATTTTATAGATAAATAGACACATCGGCAACCTCTCGTAAACTATTTAGTAAATAGATACGTACCTGCTGATTATTTAATTTCTCGCTGAGTTCTGTTTTAGTATAATTTTTGATTGAAAGTTTTCCTTCATCTATAAGAGATTGACGCATGCACCCCAATAAAAAGTCGTTGTCATAACTCGGCGTATAGTATGTACCATCTTCCTCTATCATGATATTACCAATATCAAATTCCAGAATTTTACCTTTTTCATCATATAATAATATTAAATCTGTCTCATGATTGTGTGCTAAATGCTGGCGTTCTGTAGTTTTGTTAATGATATATCGTTCGTTATAATGCGTTTGAACTTGCTGAAATTTAGCCGTAAACAGCGACTTTTGAGATAAAGGTTTAATTACATAATTCATATCGCCAGTTTTATCTATTTCTATTTTAAGCCGGAACGTGCCCTGTTGATGATTTTTTATAACCTCTTTTACAAGATGTAACCAGTTCTCCTTTGAAAAGGCATAACCCAAACGTCCACATGATTGTTGTATTCGATTAGTATGATATTGAAGTCTTGGAATTTCACCATTTTCCAGACGCATCGTTTCAAACAAGTTCATTTATAACATCTCCAATATCTTTGTTTTATCTCGAAACTCTTGTACTTCTTTTTCAGGTATAGAATCAATTGTAATACCTGCACCCACACCGTAATGAACTTTCTCATTTCGATACTCAAGCGTTCGAATTGGAATATTAAATATCATTTTATCATCCGGAGATAATAATCCAATTGTGCCACAATAAATATTTCTAGGATTAGGCTCAAGCGCTTTAATGTATGACATCGTATTAAGTTTCGGTGCGCCCGTAATGGAACCACATGGAAACAGCGCTTTTAAAATATCAGTCAAACTCGTTTCAGCTTCTAATCGACCCGAGACCATACTCGTCATTTGATAAACAGTCTTATAACTTTCTATAAAGAATGGCTTATTAACGTGTATAGTTCCTGGCTTAGAAATTCTAGAAATATCATTACGCAATAAATCAACAATCATTACATTTTCAGCACGATCTTTAAGAGAGTTCTTCAATATGTCATAATTCATCAAATCTTCATCTTTATTAATACTACGTGGCATTGTCCCCTTCATCGGTTTACTTACGACTACATTTTCTTGGTTATTAAATGCCCCTTTTTGAAAGAATAATTCAGGAGAAATTGAGGCAACTTTAATCTCTTCTACATCTAATAATGCAGTATAACCATCATTATTTGTCTGGGTTAAATAATAATATAAATCGGAGATTGGGTAATGGATATCACTAACTAAACGTGTTGTATAGTTCACTTGATACGTTTCTCCATCAGTGATTGCGTCTTGAACTTGTTTGATCTTATCTTGCATTTCTGCATCACTCTCCAAAAAGCGAAACTTATGTTTAGGTATGTAGCTTTGTGAAAGATTGTTAGACAGATGTTTAGCCATATTAGGATTGAAACTATATGCAAGAGCTATGACTTGATTATTATCCAATTCATGCGTAGCCATTTCTTGATTAAAAAATTTTGCCGCTTCATATGTAAGATAAAGTGCTACGTAACGTCCGTTTGATTGTTCATCTTGAGCAAAGCGAACTACTGCACCGATGTCATTCAAAGTGTAAGCCACCTTTTTAGAGGCATACGTGTCAAAATTCAATGCTACTGTTTCAAAATGGTCAGGTGTCGTATAGTATCGATAATTAAATGCGATTTTCATAGTCTATCCCCACTTTTTCTAAAAATAGTCGTATCTGTTCATGACCATATTCACTTAAAATAGATTCAGGATGATACTGAACGCCATAAATAGGATATTTATTATGTTCAAAAGCCATTATAATCCCCTCTTCGTTATAAGCTGTCATATTTAAAACGGTAGGAATATGATTTCTATCTGCAATGAGTGAATGATATCTCATTACTTCAAACGATTGAGGTAGTCCTTTAAATAGTCCAGTTCCTCTATGAGTTAATGTTGTGGTATGACCGTGAACCGGCTTTAATCCATGAATAATTGTACCTCCATAATATTCATAAATAAATTGGAAACCTAAACAGACACCTAATATAGGAATTTCACCCTCAAATTGATTCATAATTTCAGTTAAAATTGGATAGTCACTAGGTTTACCTGGACCTGGCGAGATGACAATTGCCTCTACGTTAGATGACCTTAATAAATCAACGGAAACGTCATCTACCCCGTATACAACTATCTCTTTATCAGTTTCTGTCTTAAAATAATCTATTAAATTATATGTAAATGAATCTTTATTATCTATAACTATAATCATTTATGTCGCTCCAACTCTATGTTAAATAACTTCATCTATAACCTTATTATAATTAATAATTATTTGGAAATGTAAGGGTTTACTATTTATATTGCTTTAAAATATAGCTTGATTTTAAGAAGTGAATATATTACGCTAACTAGCGTACTAAAAACTCAAAAGAGGTTCCTAGCTGAAACCCTCTATAAAAAACTAGACAATAATCGAAATATTTAGTTTGAAGGTAACATTACTTTTATATAACTAGTTGCAATGTTTCTAAGTCTATCTTTTTTATAGAGATAGACTTTTTTATGTTCTCATGGCTAGGTTAGAGACGGCATAAAGTATGATCTAATCTTTTCAAAAAAGGAGAATATTCATGACAAAGCAAAATTTAAACAAGGACAAAGCCATTGTAGTATTTAGCGGAGGGCAAGATAGCACAACGTGTTTATTTTACGCTAAAAAACATTTTAAAGATGTTGAATTGGTAACATTTAATTACGGTCAACGACATGATGCAGAAATTGAAGTTGCTACACGCATCGCAAAAGAGCAAAATTTAAAACATCATATTTTAGATATGTCACTATTATCACAATTAACTCCAAACGCCTTAACACAACATGATATGGACATTGAAACTGGTGAAGACGGTATTCCAAACACGTTTGTACCAGCACGTAATTTATTATTCTTATCATTTGCTGGTGCATTATCTTATCAACGCAATGCCAAACATATTATTACCGGGGTTTGTGAAACGGACTTTTCAGGTTATCCAGACTGTCGTGATAGCTTTATTAAATCAATGAATGTAACGCTTAGTTTATCTATGGATAAAGACTTTGTTATTCATACCCCTTTAATGTGGTTAGACAAAGCACAGACATGGGAACTTAGTGACGAATTAGGTGTTCTAGATTATATTCGACACAATACACTTACATGCTATAACGGTGTTATTGGTGATGGTTGTGGAGAATGTCCAGCATGTCAATTAAGACAACGTGGTCTACAACATTATTTAGAAATAAAAGGAGCGAATTAAAATGATTCAACAACTTTATCCATCAGTTACCCACCCCTATAGTTTTGAACTTAATAAAGATTTTAATTTTTCAGCCGCGCATTACATTCCAAGTGAAGATGCCGGTAAATGTATGAGAACACATGGACATACTTACTTTGTTAATTTAACAATTGCAGGGGATAAACTCGATCATAATGGTTTCTTAATCAATTTTAGTGATTTAAAAAAACTAATCCACGACCAATTCGATCACTACTTATTAAATGATTTAACTCAATTTAAAGATAAGAGTCCTTCAACTGAAGTTGTAGCTCAAACAATATATAAAATGGTCCAAACTCATCTACAAAACTGTGATAATCAACCTCAATGTGTTCAAGTTTATCTACGTGAAACGCCGACTAGTTATGTCGTATATCGCCCAAAGGAGTATAAATAATGGCTGCTAAAATTCCAGTACTAGAAATTTTTGGACCTACGATTCAAGGTGAAGGACGTGTTATAGGTCGCAAAACGATGTTTGTTAGAACTGCAGGCTGTGATTATCGTTGTAGTTGGTGTGACTCTGCTTTCACTTGGGATGGAAGTGCTAAAGAAGACATTCAGTTAATGACAGCTGAAGAAATATATAATCAACTGAAAAAAATCGGTGGTGACCGTTTTGATCACGTTACGATATCTGGAGGTAACCCAGCACTAATTAAAGGTATACAAGATTTAGTGGATTTATTTGAAGAAAAACAGATATACACTGCTTTAGAAACTCAAGGAAGTAAATTCCAACCATGGATGAGACAAATTAACGATTTAACTATAAGTCCTAAACCACCAAGCTCCAATATGAAAACTAACATTGACATATTAGATAGTGTAATCGAACAATGCATTGAATCAACACTTAATTTAAAGGTTGTTATTTTTGATGATGATGATTACGAATTCGCCAAAATGATACATCATCGATACCCAAACATTCCTTTTTACTTACAAGTAGGTAACCCCTACCTAGATGATGATGTTGACAACCATACAGAGAAACTTTTGAGTCGATATGAAGCATTAGTTGATAGAGTGATGGCTAGTAATGATATGAACCAAGTTTATGTTTTACCACAGTTGCATACGTTACTGTGGAGTAACAAAAAAGGTGTTTAATAATTACTTTATAAATGAAAAATATTTTTTAAGTGTTTTGAAATGATTAAGTTTGTTTTAATTGGTATAATGTTCTAATGAACTATGTGAGATAGGAGTACAGCATGATTATATATGTATTGATTAATATCGCCGTAGTGCTTGGTGTACTCGGCTTTGACTTATATAAGCACCAATTCAAGCAACTTAAATTTAGCTCCGTATTAATAGCAATAACGATTAACGCTTTAATTAATGCTATCGTCATCGACAAATTTAATTTTATAACATTATGCTCAATCGCTTTTTTTATATGTTGGTTGGGACTTCAATATTACTTGAATCATCAACACTATACACTTATTATTTATGAGTATAAATCGATTGCCTTGATATTTTCTATCATAATAAGTTGCTCATTATTTATTACCTATGGATCAAGTGATCAATCCATTTACATGTCTGTTCCATACTTAGCGCCAACAATATTCTTAATAGGTGCTAGTGCGATATTTTTAGGTACTTTCTCTAGAGGAGAACTTGGAATTTTTAAATTTATAAAAAAGCTTAAATTTCCAATTACTATAGGCTATATGCTTATTATAATTTCGATTGTATTATTAACTATTTTGACACCATTCTGGTATATCTTCTTAATCATTTATATTCTTTTAGGTATCTATCTAGCATGGCAACTTAAAAATACTAATTTAAAACATCATATAGAAAATAATTAAACGCTTGAAGTTTCATCATTTAAAACTTCAAGCGTTTATTTTGATTTTTATTAATGTACTTTTTCTTTCTCTTGCTCTACTACTTTGAGATCGTGCGTTGGTTCTTTTAAATTTGATGCTTGCACAATATATTTAGGTCGTTGCTTAACTTCATAGTAAATTCGTCCAATATATTCACCTACTACACCAATAGAAATCAATTGAATTCCGCCAATAAGTAATACCGCAGCTATCGTTGTAAAATAACCAGGATTATTAATGCCATTGACCATTATACCTATCAGCAGATACAAGATATAAACGATACTTAAACTGAATATCGTCATTCCTAGATAAATCATCGCACGTAAAGGTTTATTATTAAATGAAATTAGCCCATCAATACCATAATTTAATAATTTAGTGAATGTCCATTTAGAATGACCCGCTTCTCGTTCTACATTTTGATATGTAAAGATTTTAGTATTATAACCAATCCATTCAAATAAACCTTTTGAAAAGCGATTATATTCTTTAAGAGAAGCCATTGCTTTAACTGCACGCTGACTCAATAATCTAAAGTCACCGACACCATCTATGAATTCAATGTCTTCGACAAAGCTATTTATCAATTTATAATATAACTTAGTCATTGACTTACGGGCTATGTTCTCTCCTGTTCGATCTCGCTTAGCAATAACTTGGTCATACCCTTCTTGGAATTCTTCTATCATTTGTGGAATGAATTCTGGTGGATGCTGTAAATCTCCATCTACCATCACCACAGCGTCACATTTCACACTATGTTGAAAACCAGCTATCATTGCTGATTCTTTACCAAAATTTCGGCTGAAAGAAATATATTTAACATGCAGATCTAAGCTTGCTAAATGTTGAACATGGTCGATTGTGTTATCTTTACTACCATCGTCGACAAATAAAAGGTCATAATCATACCCTTTGTCCAAGCTATCTTTCATCAAAATTTCAGTCAATTTGTCGTAAGTTTTTGTTACGACTTCACCTTCGTTAAAACAAGGCACAATGACTCTGATTTTCATTAAATTACATCCTTTTCATCATTCTTAGTACTATTTTATCAATAAAATAAATAACTATTCTACTAAAAACTATGTAATTAACAAATAATTAATAAAAATTAAATAAAAAAATATACAATCATTCTATAATTTTCAATGTCTGATTCCATTTAATAGAAACCAATTTATTTTAAATCACCTATACTCACTTCATCAGGATCTTTACCTTGACGCGCATTGCGATTTAAACTATCTATTTCAGCTATTTCTGTTAGTTCTAGGTTGAAATCAAATATATCATGATTTTCTCTTATACGTGATGGTGTTTTAGATTTTGGAATGACAACACGATTATGTGCCACGTGCCAACGTAATACGATTTGCGCTGGTGTTTTATCATACGCTTTTGCTAGTTTTGTTATAGTAGGATCGTCTAACAATCCTCTGTTTCTCATTAATGGCATCCATGCAGTAACTACTATATCATGCTTATCACAGAAATCTTGGACTTCTTGTTGATTAAAGTAAGGATGTACTTCAATTTGATTAACTTGAGGTACAATATTAGTTTCACGCATTAATTTTTCTAAGTGATGCACTTTGAAGTTACATACTCCAATTGCTTTTATTTTACCTTCTTCATATAATTTTTCTAATGCCTTATATGTTTCAATATAAAGTTCATTTTTTTCGCAAGGCCAGTGAATTAAATATAAATCGATATATTCTAAACCTAAATTATTTAATGAGCGATTAAAATATTCAAGTGTACTATCATAACCTTGATGGTCGTTCCATAGTTTAGTTGTAATAAACAAGTCTTCACGAGGCACTCCACTATTTTTTAGTGCTTTACCGAGTGCTTTTTCATTGTTATAAAAATATGCTGTATCAAATGCACGATAACCATCATCTAATGCAGCTTGAATCGCTGTTTCCATTTCTTCATCTGTAACCTTATAGACACCTAAGCCAAGTCTCGGCATCGGATAACCATTGTTTAAAATTTGTGTGTCATTTACCATAATATATTCTCCTAACGTTCTTGATAATTTTTAATCTATTAATAATTAGGATAACTCTAATCGAGTGTATTGAACAATTAAAAGGACTGGGACTGAATTCTTTAGAATTCGTTGTCCCAGCCCTCAAAATTGAAAAGAACTGAGAAACACTTCATTTAGAGCGCCTTCTCAGCTCAGTCAGCTTATGCAAATTTGCGATATAGCTTTGTATAATATTAATTCATCCAATACTCTTTAAATTATTCACGACTTTCATCGCTATTATCTTTTTTATCTTCACTTTCATCTTCGACTTTACCGAATGTTAGTCTATTATCGATGAACTCATATTTAAGTACAACCCAAACTAGTTGATGATTGTCCATTTCAGACACAATCCAACGATCATATTGCGTATCGATATGATCTTCAACTTGTAAATTAGTGTTGTGGGCTTGGAGCCAACCACCTATTGTATCAATGTCTTCTGAATCTTCAAATTCAATGTTGAATTTTTCATTGAGGTCATCAAGAAGGACACGTCCATTAATCTGATACGTATCTTCACCAAGTTTAACGATGTCATTTACTTCATCATCATCAAACTCATCACGTATTTCACCGACAATTTCTTCAAGAATATCTTCCATTGTTAAAATACCAGCTGTGCCACCGTACTCATCAATAATTAAACTGATATGTACGTGTTCACGTTGCATTCTAACTAACGCATCACTAATGGGAGTTGTCTCTGAAATCATTGGTAATTCATGGATATAATTATTGATTTTGATAGGTTTCCCAGAAGCATACTCTGTTAAGAATTCTTTAACGTTAATGAAACCTTTAATATGGTCTTTGTCTCCATCCTCAGTAATGGGGTAACGTGTAAATTGATGTTCTTTAATCGTCTCTAATAATTCGTCAACATTAAATGGTTCATTTAAAGTCACCATCTGAGTACGTGGTACCATGATATCTTTTGCATGTCTCTCATCAAATGAAAAGATATTTTGCATATAGTTTAATTCTGTTTGGTTGATTTCTCCACCATTATAACTGTTGTTAATAATGATCTTAATTTCCTCTTCTGACATAGCATCAGTTTGAGCGTCTGGATCAACACCCAACATTCTAATTATCACACGTGCTGAACCATTCATTAACCAAATCAAAGGTTTCATTATATTACCGAAATAGTACAATGGTCTAGCGTAAGTTAGGGCTAATTTTTCTGTATGTTGAATTGCTATAGATTTCGGTGCTAATTCACCTAATACTACGTGTAAGTAAGTCACTACGATGAATGAAATTACAAATGAGATTGTTGTAGTTAATGCATCAGGTAACTGTAATAAGTTAAATAGAGGATGCAACAATTTTTCAAATGTTGGTTCCCCTAACCAACCTAATCCTAATGAAGTAACTGTAATACCTAATTGACAGGCTGATAAATAATAGTCAAGATTCGCAATCATCTTTTTGACAATTTTAGCGCTACGATTACCTTCTTCAGCTAATTGTTCAATACGCGTTGAACGTACTTTAACTAATGCAAATTCTGAACCTACGAATACTGTTGTTAATGCTATTAATAGAAAAAATATTACTAAATTTATTAAGGTCACTGTATCCAATTAATTCCCTATTCCTAGGGATTCACCTCCAAATAAATGTGTCCCATATGGGTAACACGAATTTAATTCGTAATGTACTTTGACGATATAAACACATGTTAAGACCTTCCCATTGCGACACCCCCGAAAAAATGTATTACTTTTATTTTATCATATATTAATTACCAATAGTTGATTGTAACGCTTTTGATTAAAAAGTTACAACTTATCATTTAAAACTAATATTGCGTAATAGTCAAGAGAGGACTACACTAAAGCGCTTGGAAGTCACAAAGCATAAATTCTTTATCACTAAAACGCTTTTCTTCCTATGACATACTCTCATATGTCTACCCATTTTTACATATTTTAATGACTCTATATCAATTTGAAATGATAATGTTTTATTATCACTGTAATTTATGACTAAGACAAAAATGAAGTAAGACATAATTCATAATGAATTCATTATCTTGTCTTAATCTTGATAATATAGACTCCTCGTCTAGTTATGAAGAATAAATTAAAGTATTAAAAAATCTCTTGCCCAATTATTAGGGCAAGAGATTTTTATTTCTATTCATCCATAGCTTTTGAAGCTTCAATTTCGTTTTTAGTTACTTTTGGTTTCAATAAACCATACATAATTGCTGAAACAAGAGTACCTACAATTAAAGCAATTAATGTTTGTAAGATATGACTAAAGTCAGTCGCTGCAATAACAATGATACCACCGTGTGGTGCATTGATTCTTGAACCTAATGCTAATGCAATTGCACCACCTACACCTGAACCTACCATCATTGATGGGATCACACGTAATGGGTCAGCTGCAGCAAATGGAATTGCACCCTCAGTGATGAATGATAAGCCCATCACATAGTTTGGCACGATAGAACCACGTTGTTCTTTAGTGAATTTACGTTTAAAGAATATCATTGCTGTTGCGATTGCTAATGGTGGAATCATACCGCCTACCATTGCTGCTGTAATTGGTGCGGCATTTCCTTCTGTCAATGCTGCTGTGGCGAATACATATGCTGCTTTGTTAAATGGTCCACCCATATCGATAGCCATCATTGCACCGATAACTAAACCAAGTAATACAATATTTGAACCTGATAAGCTATTTAATCCATTTAATAATAAGTTATTTAACCATGCTGCTGGCGGGTTAAATGCATAAATCATTAATAAACCAGTGATAGTTACACTTAATAATGGATAAATTAACGTTGGTTTTAAACCTTCAACTGCTTGTGGTAAGCCACGTGTAATATATTTAATACCTTGTGTTAAGTAACCTGCTAAGAAACCTGCAATAATACCACCGATAAATCCAGAACCACCAGAAATTGCTAACATACCGCCAACTAAACCAGCTGCGAAACTTGGTTTATCTGCAATACTACGAGCGATGAAACCTGATAAGATTGGAATGATTAAGGCAAAGGCACTCTTATTACCTATATTCCATAATTGTTCTGCAAAAGCGTTGTGCTCAGAGCTTTTAGGGTCAAATGAGTTAGCCCCGAATAAGAATACAATAGCCATCAAGATACCACCAGCAATTACTAAAGGTAGCATATTTGATACACCGTTCATTAAGTGTTTATAGAACGCTTTACCAAAGCTTTGTTTCTCATTACTTTCACTATCTGTAGATTTAGAGTTACCACCACGTGCTACAAATGGTTTACGACTTGTATCAAGTGCTGTGTTAATAAGTTCTTCTGGTCGTTTGATACCATCAGCAACTGGTACTTCAACTACGTTTTTACCGTCGAAACGATCTGTTTCAACATGAACATCTGCAGCTACGATAACACCTGTCGCACGTTCGATGTCTTGTTGAGTTAAATGGTTTTTAATACCGCCTGAACCATTTGTTTCAACTTTCATTTTAACGCCCATTTTATCGGCTTGTTTTTTCAATGCATCGCGAGCCATATAAGTATGTGCGATACCTGTAGGACATGCTGTAACAGCTAATACATAAGGCTCATTAGTATCTGTCGTATTTGCAGAACCACTTGTCGCACCAGCGGTCGCTGCCTCTTGTTCTTGTACTTCTTTTTCCTCTTCTTTAGTTGCTTCATCATCCGCATTATCAATAATTTGAAGCACTTCTTCAGGAGAGTTAGCATGTAGTAAGCTTTCTCTCACTTTATCATCCATTAAAATACCAGATAATTTAGCTAGTGCATCTAAGTGTGTTTGTGCGCCACCTTCTGGAGCAGCAATCATAAAGAATAAGTGTGCTGGTTGACCGTCTAAACTTTGGTAATCCACACCTTCCTTAGATTTACCAAAAGCAATGGCTGGAGATTTTACTGCTGCTACTTTTGCATGAGGAATAGCAATTCCTTCTCCAATACCTGTTGTACTTTGTGATTCACGATTATGGATTGCTTCTTTAAATTTAGCAATATCACTTAACTTGCCAGCTTTATCTAATTGATTCACTAATTTATCAATGACACCATTTTTATCAGACGCTGATAAATCCATAGCAATTGTATCTTTTGTTAGTAATTCTGTTATTCTCATTAATTTTACTCCCCATCAAGTACTGTAATAGTAACCTGTGATTTAATTTTTTCTATATCTTCTATTGTCGCTAAATCTTCAGTAAATGCTGTTGCTGTCCCAGAAGCAACAGCTTGTTGAAATGCATCTTCAAGTGATAATCCGGATTCAAGACCTGCCACCATACCAGCAACAGTGCTATCTCCTGAACCAACCGTATTAACAACTTGTCCTTTAGGATTTTGAGCTTTTATACTACGTGCTTTATCTATATAAATTGCACCATCTCCACCTAAAGATATAATGACTGATTGTGCACCTTCTTTTAATATTTCACGACCATACTTAACAACATCTTGGTCGCTCTCAACAGTCATATCAAACATTTCTTCTAATTCATCTTTATTAGGTTTAATAAATAATGGTTGATATTTTAGCACTGTGTTAACTAAATCTTTTTCAGCATCAACCACCAATTTTGCACCTGTGCTTTGAGTTATTTCTGCAATTTGAGCATACGCATCACTTGGAATACTCTTAGGTACACTACCAGCAACAATGACTGTATCTTCCTTTGTTGTCTGTTTAATTTGATTTAATAATGCTAGGAATTGGTCATCAGTAATAGACGGTCCAGGTGCATTAATTTCAGTTTCGTCACCAGATTTAAGTTTTACATTAATACGTGTATCATCATCAACTTTAATAAAGTCCGTTTTAATTTGACTTTCTTCTAATGTCTGAGCTATAAATTCTCCAGGAAAACCTCCAGCAAATCCTAATGCTGTAGATGATACACCTAGTGTTTTTAAAACACGAGATACATTGATACCTTTTCCACCTGCAAATTTATAAGTAGATGTCGCTCTATTTAACCCTTTTATTTCAAATCCATTAGTAAACATAATGTAGTCAATAGATGGATTGAATGTTACTGTATAAATCATGATTAACCTCCTATAAACACGTACTTCTCTTTATATTGTTCAAAATGTGAAAGTTCTATTGTTTGCTTTGAAACCACCATTTCAACATGGTTTTGACTAATTGGCACATGTGCAAAATAAACTTCATCTATTTTTGAATGATCAAGTAAAACATATGATTGATTTGCTTGTTCCATGGCCTTCTCTTTTATTAGTGCCTCTTTTTCATCTGGTGTCGTAAGACCATATTTTAAATCTAAACCATTCATTCCTAAAAAAGCCTTATCAAAACAATAACGACTCAAGGTATCAAGTGCACTAGCACCTACTGTGGCAAATGTTGTTTCTTTAACCTGTCCACCTATCATCAGAGTTTTGATGCCTTGGTTAAGTAACTTTTCAACATGTGTTAATCCATTTGTAACCACTACAATATTTTGTGCTTTAATGAATGGAATCATTTCAATCGTTGATGAACCAGCATCCATAAAAATGCAGTCATTATCTTCGATGAGTTTTGCAGCAAATTGACCAATTACTCTTTTTTCTTTTAAATTTTGCGACAATTTATCCGACAGAATTGGTTCATTATTTCTATTACTATTTAATGTTGCTCCTCCATGAACTCTTTGAAGTCGACCTTGTTGTTGCAATTTCGATAAATCTCTTCTAACAGTTGAAGCGCTGCAACCTGTTCGCTCTATTAATTCTTGGAGTGTGAGAAAATCTTTTTTCTTTAATTCCTGAAGTATTAAGTCATGTCTTTTTTCAGAAATCATTTAACCACCCCGCTTCAACTCACATTATAATGTGTACGATTACATTTTTCAATCACAAATTGTCAAAATCAATCAAAAACATTCATTTCGGTTTAAAAATTAACAGATATTACACAATTTGTCATCCCATTTGTAATATCTGTCACTATATTGCTATTTTTGAGTAATGTCTTCTACTTGTGCATTTGTCATTGAAACAAGCTCCTCAAGTTGTAACACAATTTGAATTCCTCGTTGTCCACCACTCACGATAATTTTTTCGCGTAAAGAAGCAGATTGATCAATCGTAGTTGGAAATAAATGTTTCATACCTACTGGAGAACAACCACCTCGTATATAACCTGTTACTTGTTTCAAATTATCTAATGGCATTAGCTGTAATTTCTTTTCATTAACGACACTTGCCGCTGCTTTCATATCTAATGACTCACTGACTGGAACTACAAATACGAAATGATCATGTTCAGCATTTTCTAATACAAGTGTTTTAAAAACATCATGGACATTTTCACCGACTAATTCTGCAACGCGTTCACCATCCATATGCCCATCTTCCAATTCAAATGTTTTGACTTCATAATCTATTTTGGCTCTGTCTAACATACGCATCGCATTTGTTTTCTTATGTTTCATACACGTTCACCTCAAATTCATCTTTAACTATAATCTTACTACGTTTTCTATGAAAAATAAAAAGAGCGCTCTTCTCTATTATAAGAAAAGGCGCGCTCATTGTGCGTTATTAGATAAGGCTTCTATTTTACCCGTTTTATTTACTGCAATATTACTACTTTGTGATTGATGGTTTGGATTCAATTGATACGTAATATCTTGATTCGTTTCACCACTACGTTCTAAATTGACCACTTTACCATATTGATGATTCGTATA
Source organism: Staphylococcus sp. HMSC62B09 (assembly GCF_001839115.1). Taxonomy (NCBI): domain Bacteria; kingdom Bacillati; phylum Bacillota; class Bacilli; order Caryophanales; family Staphylococcaceae; genus Staphylococcus; species Staphylococcus sp. HMSC62B09. The sequence goes on along the minus strand of NZ_KV840121.1, from coordinate 30,463 downwards.
ATTTTGAGCAATTATTCTACATTCTTCAGAAGAATATTCATGCTTATTACTATTTGCATTGTCATGGGAAGTGGAATCTATTTTATTATAGTGTGTTTCCATTTTGCGTTCATCGGCATTTTTCTCTGATGCTTTAGCTGTGTGACTTGTAGTAATATCTAACATTTTTTCAGTTGCAGAGACACTACTCACCTTTGAAAATGTAGAAATTGTCTGATGCACTCTAGCTAAGGCATTTTGGTTTGTAGCTATAAATAATAAGAAAGCTAGACATAACGATAAAATTACAGCCACCATACCTAAAAGTATGTTTTTTAAATTCATCTCCTTACCCACATTTCTCTCTAAATTTTTATTTATCTTAACATATATATAGAGTAAAAATAATTATGTAGACTGCAATTTAAAATAACTGTAATCTTTGTAATACTTCTATTAATAATCGACGCTATATTGTTACAATTTAACAACATAAATGTAAAAACAAGCAATGACATCGTCAATTTTTCAATTAAAACCGAATGATGTCATTGCCTATTCCATTTAATATTCATATTATCTCTTACTTATCTATTCTATGGTCTTTACTTCGTTGTGTGTTTTCGACGTCTCGTTGCTTGCAGTGCTTTTTCAACAAAAATAATCACGATACCGAACAACATAACTATGATTGCCATATATAAAGGAAATTCCACGTTAACATCAAATAAAGCGCCTGCTACTAATGGACCTACAAAGTTCCCCATACTAGTAAATGTGGAGTTTAATCCACCCGCAAAACCTTGACGATTACCTGCAATGTTAGAGAAGTAGTTCGTAAGTGCTGGACGAATCAAATCGAATCCAATGAACACGATAAAACTAATAAACATGATCGTCCAATAACTATGCGACAAGATTAATAAACCAAGTACAATCGCTGAATAGAGTAATGACCAGATAATAAAGGTTAATTCAGTCATGTATTTCATAAATTTGTCGAAGAAAAAGACTTGGAATACCGCTCCTGCTACGCCACCACCAACAATTGCGATTGAAATATCACGTGGTGTATAGTTGGCTTTCTCAGATGTATAAAGTGAGAATAATGTTTCAAATGCTGATAGACCAAATGCCAGTACTAATGTCAAAATAATTGGCGTAATAAATACTTTCCAGTTAATTTTTGTAAATACTTCCGGTTCGATTGAATGGAATCCTTCAGTTGTTTCTTTGCGTGGGTTATGAATTAATAATAAAGACATGATAAATGCTAATACACTTAAAGTTCCCGCAAAGTAAAATGGAGCTCGATGAGAGAATTCCGCTAAAAATCCGCCAATTCCTGGACCTAGAATAAAGCCTGAATTGATAATAGCTGACATGTACCCAAAGTTCTTGGCTTTGTCTTTAGCTGGTGAAATATCTGCAATCATACCAGTTACACCAGGCATTACCATTCCTGCACTAAAACCACCTAATATACGAGAAGCGATTAATACAGGAAAATGATGACCGATAGCGAATAGAAACTCCGATATGGCAAATAGAACTAGACCAATGCAAATAATTAATTTTTTTCCAAGTTTATCAGCCATCGTACCACCGAATGGTGAAATAATCATTTGAGATAAGGCAAACACTGCTACCAATATGCCTAAGTCGCTACCTTTTAGACCTAAATCTTTCAAGTAAACGGGGAGTACAGGTATTACCAATCCGATACCTACAAAGATTAAGAAAATATTGAAGTACAATGTAAATAATTGTTTTTTCATGATGACACCTCATTTCATTTTTTGTTCGGTAAATTTCATCATTTCATTGAAGATCAATTTTATTCACGCTTCTGTTTAAATATAAATGAGCTACGTCTAATAATATAGTTGAAAATTACATAATATTAGGACATTGTATACTATTTAACTTCTATATTACAATAGTAAGATTTAAATTCTAAGCAATAAAACTTACTGGCTAGTATAATGTAGGTAACTTATCAAATTGAGGTGACGATGATGAAATATAATAAAGATGGTCAAACGTTTCTTTTAGTGCTAGACAAAGGCGAAGATCTTGTAGAAGTCCTAACACAATTTGCTGTGGAGCAAGAAATGAAATTCGGTTCAGTTAGTGGTATAGGCGCATGTGACAACGTAACGTTGAATTTTTACAATTTAGACACTCAAAAATATGAAGCACGTGAAGTTAATGAAGCTTTAGAACTAACAAGTTTACTTGGCAATATTTCACATATTGATGATAAACCATTTGCGCATTTACATGGAACATTCGGAACACGTGATTTCCAAACATTGAGTGGTCATTTAACGAAAGCTATTGTATCAGCTACGGCTGAAATAGTAATTCAAATGACTAACTTAGATGTTAATCGTACACATGATGAAGAAACTGGATTGAACTTATTAAGACCTTAATGCAATGTATAAATTAAATTAGCCCATAGATGACATATTTAGATATGCATCTATGGGTTATTATATGTATTCCTCATTTATTACATTAAAATAGCGTTTTATATCTTTAAATTTCTTTTGACTAGATAAACATAATGCTTAAATATTTGATTACCATTTAGGTAACCTTTATTATTAATCATTGACTAACTAAAATAAACTCTTATTTTTTCAAAGAAAGTAGTGTATAACATGACTTCGCGTTATATTGCCAGAATATATTTCATAATACTTTTCACATTCTCACTATTTGAAACACGTGTTTTTAATTTTATGAGTTTAAACCTCTTTTTAGCTTATATACCATTTGAGTTATGTTTACTATTAAGATTATTTAAGCCAAGAAAAAAATATGAATGGCCACTATTTTTAATATTTGGTTTAATTTTTGTATTGCTAGTGCCTAATACGTTTTATATGCTAACGGATTTAATTCATTTAAATCAATTTACATTTGATTTTTATGTTCAATTAAATATTATGGAATGGCTGTATTTTACTTACCTATTATTAGGCGTCTTTTTAGCAATGTATTGTATGATTCTTATATTTATAAATTTGATGCATTTCACTTCAAACTTATGGCTAAATCGTACTCTAATTGTAGTGCTTATGTTCTTAAATGGTTTGGGTATTTATATGGGTCGTTTTTTGAGATTCCATACTGTTCATTTAATCACTGAACCTTTCACTATTATTCATCAGGTGATTGCATCTTTAAATACACAATCCATAACATTTATTTTACTTATGGTATTACTACAAACCGTAATCATTATATTCGTGAAAGGAGTGAGAGTGGCAAAATGATTTGGCACATTATGATTCTTCTAATCATTATTATTGCTTTACAACTCATTATTGGACATTTCTTTCATAAAAATGGTTTTAGTATGACACATAGTATTATCCTTATGTTATTACCACTTGGTATTGGTTTGTATCTCGTTCAAATTTTTTATTATGAACGCCGTTATCCTAAATGGGAAGTGCCATTAAATGTCAAACTACGATTAAAATATATGTATTTGGTTACTTTCTTAGAATACGTAGCCGTATATATATGCTTATTTGCCTTAAAATAACACTCAAAACCTTGGTGAAAGTAAGTGTTCACACACTTACGTAAGTAGTTCTAATATAGGTAATGAAACGTAGTTGAGTGCGGGGCCCCAACAAAGAGAATTTCTTAAAGAAATTCCACGAGCTAAGCAAGTTGGGGTGCGGGGCCCCAGCAAAGAGATTTTCAACAAGAAAATCTACAAGCTAAGCAAGCTGGGGTGTAATAAATTTTGGAAAATATTATTTCTGCCCCACTCCCTTCTAACAAAAGTAAATTGGAGTGAGACAACATTTAATTTGATTGCTGTCTCACTCCAATTATTTTTTATATTTGTTTAAATACTGACATAACATGATCTCTTGCTTCTTTATGATCGACTAGTGGTTTTGGATAATCCTGACCTAGTTTAATACCTTCTTGTTCTAACTCCGCTTCATGTTTAATAGGTTCATGTAATAATTTAGGAGTAACATCATTTAACTGTGGTATAAACGTTTTAATGTATAAAGCATCTTTATCAAATCGTTCACTCTGACGACTTGGATTAAACATTCTAAAGTAAGGAACAGCATCTGTTCCTGTAGATGCAGACCATTGCCAACCATGTACATTTGATGCGGAATCAAAATCGATTAATTTTCTTCTAAAATAATCCTCACCCCAAGTCCAATCAATGAACAAATCTTTCGTTAAAAACTGTGAAACAACCATTCTCATACGATTATGCATAAATCCAGTTTGATTTAGTTCAGTCATTGCTGCGTCAACTATTGGAAAACCAGTATGTCCTTCACACCAACTTTTAAATTCATCCTTATTATACTCCCATTTAATGTCACGATATTTTTCATTAAATGCCTCATGAGCTGTGTTTGGATATTGTGTCATTAACACATAATAGAACTCTCTGAACATCAATTCTCGTATAAACTGTTCAATATTATGTTCGTCCTCTTCATAACGCTCTAACAATTGAGTAACAATTTGTTTAATGTCTATTATGCCATAAGCTAAAATGATACTTAACTGACTCGTTAAAACTTCAGGCAAATATTCACGATTGGTTTCATAATTTTGTATGTCTTGATCTATGTAATCATTCCATTTTTTAATTGCTTTTGATTCTGAAAGGCCAAACTTCGAATAATCTTGGTTTAACTTTTGCTGAGATTTCACGAATAAATCGGACAAGTCCTTTAATTTATAGGCATAAGAGTCATGCTTTCTTAGTTTGGAACGATGTGCCTTATAAAAGCTGGTAAACACTTTGTATGGTTCCCCTTGTTTGTTCATCGTAGCGCTTGGTTTGAAATAGTGATTGGCACGCACTGTGGTAACTGTAATATTGTGCTTGTTAAAAGCCTTTTTTAAATGACGAATATCATAACTTTCTTGATGATAACTCATAATATCGCCAGCAACAATAACTTCATTGATAGATTTATCTTCACAAAAATCTCCTAAATCACTATAGTCTAACAAGAAGGGTTCAATATCATACTGTCTTAAGTCATTTAGAAATGATTGCATTACACCAAAATAATAATTTGCTTTCATGTCTGTGTCATCTTCTTCGAATATTTCCTGTGGAATAATGAGGTAGCATTTCTCAATATCCTCTTTATTTTGATGAATATATTCAAATAATGGATTATTATTAATTCGGAAAACGCGATTTAGTATTACACCTATAGTCATCATTTCACTCCTGTTATTAAAGGTTCATTAACTTTACCCTTTTCCCAATAATTAAAATCAAAAACTTTATGTTTCGACCTAATGGAAAACCAAAGTCTTTAAACCAATCCTAACCATTTCCAATACGTCAAACTAAATATAATCACTAAGATATAGGCAATAACCGTTAGTGGTACACCTGTCTTTAGGAAGTCTTTAACTGTGAATGTACCCGTACCATAAGCAAGCATGTTTTGTGGTGCGCTAACGGGTAATAAGAAACCAAAGCTAATTACAAATTGTTGAATTAGAACAAATCCAATCGATTGATCACCTAAATGTAATGTAGCTGTAAGTGATATAAATACTCGTATAAGCGCCGAAGATAAACTTGTTGCACTCGCAAACCCAAGATGAATCAAGATATTAAATAGTGTTATAAGAGCAATAGTAGCTATGAGTGGCATATGTTGTAACCCCATAAGCCCGAAGGTTTGGTCACTCAGCCACTGTGCAGCGCCTGTTTTTAATAGTACATTCCCTAGTGAAATCCCTACTCCAAATACTATAATTGTTCCCCAAGGTATTGTTTTTTCTACACCTTTCCATGTAATAACACCAACTTTAGGTGTTAACATAATTGCCAAAGCAATTAAAGTAATGGACGCAGAGTCTATAGGATGTAGAATCTTTTCAGTAGACCAGAAGAAAAGTAATAACACAGATATCATTATCAGACGCCATTCTCTAAAAGAGACTGGTCCTAATTTATCTAATTCTTCTTTGATCAATTCTTTACCGCCTTCAATTTCTTTATGTTCAGGCGGCATCACTTTCATCATGATAAAGAATAACGCGATTGACATAAGGATAGACCATGGTGCAGCATATAAGAACCATTCTCCCCATGACACATCGTGTCCTAAGTTCTGATTAATAAAATTAGTAGCTACAATATTTTGAGCAGCCGCTGTTTTTATACCAATGTTCCAAATCGAAACAGCTTGGACTGCTGTAATAATTAAAAGTGATGCAAGTTTACTTTCCTTTGATACTTTGAATGCGGCAATCACACCTAATAAGATTGGTACAACTGCACCCGCTCTTGCAGTTGCTGAAGGAACAAAGAAAGCTAGTAAAATTGAAACTAAGATTGCACCGATAACAATATTACGTGTTTTATTACCTACAATTGATAGCACTAGTAAAGCCAAACGTTTATGTAATTGCGTCTCTTGCATCGCTGCTGCCAAAAATAATGCCGCTGCTACTAATGCAACCGCAGATGTCGAAAATCCACTAAAGGCATGCGTTAATGCATTTCCCGTGCCTAACCAATCTGTGCCAGATAATATTTTATCTCCCTCTTTTGGATTACCTAGTTTCTCTGACAGTTGTTGGACTGGACTAAATCCACAAATTAAAATGATTAAACCTAAAATCATTGTTGCTGATACTGGATACGTCACAGCTTCGGTTACCCACATAATAACGGCAAACGCTAAGATGGCAAGTGCTCCTTTTGCCATTATTGGTAACCCTGCTGGTGTTGGTAATAACAAGATAATTAATAAAATGGTAAAGCTTATAATAATCCAAAATGGCTTATAACCACTTTTACTCTTTTTTTCCTTTTTATTTTTTAAAAGGTTGTTATTCTCCTGTGTAGCCTGCACTTTTCCATAGTTACCACTCCCTTAATTCGTCAAATTCAGTATATCAAGAAAGCGCTTCAATGATGATGGAATGTGACAAAATACACAAAATATTCACTTTTCATATTATTTTAAGCATAAAAAAACTTTGTGATAACGTCTTACTGACTATCACAAAGTCTATGTCATTCTTAACAAAATTATTTAACCAAAAATTTCACGATTTAAGCCAAACACATATAATAGCGTAAAGAATGTAGCCGCACTCAAAACAGTCAAAATTAAAGATAAAATAAGTGTTCGTTTGAAGCGATTAATAAAAGCTATGAATAAAATACCTAAATTGTATGCAAAAAAGAGTCCGAATAAAGCCATTGTCACTTTAATGTTAGTATAAAATATATTAAACAATAGTACGATAATAGCAAAAACTGTATAAGGAATCGTAATACATCTAAATTCAAAACGAATTTGCTTCGTACGTTTATCCTCGTTATTCATGGTCAAACCCTCCTATTTTTATTATAAAACATAAAAAAGTAAACGCCTATGTCATAACTGTGACAAAACGATATTATGTGAATTGAATCATATCAAGTTGATTACGTAATCTATCTGTATCTAATGACTCTCCAATGATAACGATAGTCATCGGTACGTCTTTATCGATAATGCCATAATCAGGTAAGCCCATTGCATATTGAAATTCATATGTTACTTCTGGTAGATCTCTAAACTTCACAAATCCTTTTAAGCGAAGTACACTATCTGGCAAACGCATAATAAATTGATAAAATAACTGACGGTCTATTGCTGCTGTAAATGTATACTGCATCGACTGAATCCCATGATGATGTGTATGTTTATGTTGAATTTCATTATGTTGAATCACTTTACCGTTGATTTGTTCATCATTAAATTGACTATAAGTGGTAATAATTATAGGCGCTTGTGGATTGAGTTTATTTAAATTTTCTTTAACGTCGTTAAGTGCTTCTTCACCTATTAAATCAGTTTTATTTAGTATTATCGTATCACTATAACGTAATTGTTCTTCTAATAATTGAGTTGTTGAAGGACTATAGACTTCTTTTTTAGTGAATCTTTGTGCATCTACAATACCAATAATTGTTGGTTCATGAATATTTTTTATTATTGTAGGGTCTTGGCAAGCCGAATAAATCTCAAGGGGATGCGCTAAACCAGTTGCTTCTATAAGAATATGACTCGTATCTGTTTGATCAATCAACTGTTTCAATTGGTTAACTAAATCGTTATTTAAATCACAGCATACGCAGCCATTAATTAATGAATGAATAGAAACATCATTTCCAAGTAATAAACTATCAACGTCAAAAGATCCAAATTCATTCATTATAATTGTTATTTTCTCATCTTTTTTTAATAATTGCTCTATATAATGTTTTAGAAATGTAGTTTTACCACTTCCTAAAAAGCCATTTACGATTGTAATTGATATTTTTTCATTTTTATTATTTCTCATTTTAAAATCTCTTTTCTTTTTAAAATTAATTTGAATATGATAATATATGTATTTATTTTAGATTACACTTGATTAAAATAGAAATATCTTCTAGAATTTAAACATACTTTAATTTTAGCATGGCATTGAGACGAAGTGTGTTGCAAGTTATATTTTATACAACATAGACGAAATTTAATCCGAAACATAGAGAGACGGATAGAATGTCTGGAGGAGAACTTTAATGTCTGAACAACATAATTTGAAAGAGCAACTCTGCTTTAGTTTGTACAATGCACAAAGACAAGTTAATCGCTACTATTCAAATAAAGTCTTTAAAAAGTACAATCTTACGTACCCACAATTTTTAGTGCTAAGTATTTTATGGGATGAATCTCCTGTAAATGTTAAAAAGGTAGTTACAGAACTAGCTTTAGATACTGGTACTGTATCACCTTTATTAAAAAGAATGGAACAAGTTGACCTCATCAAACGCGAACGATCTGAAGTTGATCAACGTGAAGTATTTATTCATCTTACTGAGAAAAGCGAAAAAATCAAACCTGAATTAAGCGATGCATCTCAAAGTGTCGCGAATGCTTCTTCTTTAAGTAATGATGAAGTACATGAACTCAATCGTCTATTGGGAAAAGTCATCGATGCTTTTACCGAGTCAAAGTAAAATGACATGCTAATACTAAGCCAATTAAAGTTATTCGTTTCGAATCAAATTACTATATATTTATCAATAACGAAAAACCTGAGTTATCTATAACAGATACCTCAGGTTTTTCGTTTTAAGACAAGGTATGCGTATATTTAAACATTGTCTAATTCATTTTTAATAAACGACTTAAATAATGGTTGCCATGACTTAGTTCATCATAACTCCCTTGTTCTTTAATCTGTCCATCAATAAGAACAACTATCTTGTCGAAATATGGCAGTAATTTTAAATCATGCGTTGCAATAACCAATGTTTCAACTTGTTCATCAATCAATTGCATCACTTGTTTAGTATTATCCTCATCTAATGCAGTCGTTGGTTCATCTAATAACCATATTGGGGAACCTTTTAGAAAAAGTCGACCTAATGCAATACGTTGCATCTCACCACCTGATAATGTATTTCCATCTAAAGTGATTGTTTTTTCTAAATCTAGATAGCCTAAATTGAGGCTCGTTAAGACACGTTGAATAACATTATCATTTTTACTAGAGAACATATTGTAACGTAACGTACCATCAAATAATTGTTGTGATTGTAAAAGAACATTAAGCTTTTCAAAGCGAATGTCTTCATCTAGTTGTGATATGTTCTGACCATCGAGAGAAACTTGTCCTTCATCGATATCGTACAAACCACTCATAATTTGTAACAATGTACTTTTACCTGAACCAGATGGTCCAACAATCGCTACTTTTTCCCCTTTCCCAACAGTTAAATTAATATTGGATAACGTTGGTAATTCTTGATGTTCATAACTAAAGGATACATTCCTAATATTGTAGACGTTACTCTGTTTTGTTACAAATGATTGCTTAGATTGATCTACTGGATATGATAGAACATCATTTAAACTATTTAACGCTTCATCTGTATCTGCTTTATAATATGCAAAGTTACTCATAGGCACTGTTTGTTCGAATAGAGTTAACATCATCAAAACAATACTCGTTAAATACACAACATTTAATTGTCCTTCTTTAACTTGAATAAATCCCAATGCTAAGGTAGCAAATATAGCGATCATTGCGATTATATTTAGCATATAATCATATAAAGTTAAAAATCTCGTTTCTTTCGATTGCATTTTGTCATACGATTCTAATGCGTTCATTAAATCTTCACGATAGGCTTCTGCATTGTTAAAACGATTTAACTCGGCATAGCCTTCTTTATAATCATAAAATTGGGTAATCGTAGTTTGTTGCTGTTGTTCAACTTGTTGCTTCAATTTACCTGCACGTTTGGCACTCAACCACGGTACAAGCCAAAGTGAACACAACATACTTATAATGATAACTATAGCATGCATAACACTAAAATATACCAATGTTACTGCTGCAATAATTGCTGTGAAACCAATGACAACCGGTGGATAATAGACTCTTAAATAGATGTTTTGTAAAGCTTCGACTTTGCTTATCATTTTAGTCAATAAATCAGCAGATGAATATTGGCGATATAAATTAGGTACTCTAGGGATTAATGTTTCTAAAAATTGAACCCGAACATCTCGTAACATTGTAAATGTCGTTTTATGTGATAGTAAACGCTCCTCGTATCTTGCAATCGCACGTATAAACCCGAATAACTTAACTGATACAACTAACACCATTAATGCATATAAAGGTGCGCCTAAAGCACTTTGAGTTACCATGTACCCACTTAAGAAGAACATTGCTAATGCAACGACACTCCCAATAACACCCGTCAATATTGCTAATATTAAATATTTGTCAGGTCGAAATCGAATTTGTGGTTTCACACTAAGTCACCACCCTTTTCAAGTCTTACAGAAATCGTTTGATCATCTTCAACTAAGTAACCATCTTTTATAAACAATCGTCGCGTTGCTTGACGAATCGTTGAATCGCGATGCGCAATCATAATCATCGTTACCCCTTCAAAATGTTGTGCGATAACTTGTTGAATAACAGTTTCAGTCTCTATATCCAGGCCAGTCGTAGGTTCATCAAAAACAACAATATCAGGATTCATCAATAATACCCTTGATAACTCAATACGACGCATTTGTCCGCCTGATAGCATTTCTCCACCTTCACCTATTCTGCTATGAATACCATTTTTTAGAGACATAACCTTTTCTTTTAGCCCAACCATCTCTAACACATGAAGAATTTGGTCGTCATCAACTTTTTTAAACATTGCTATGTTGTCTTTAATTGATGCTGAAAAAATATAAGGATTTTGACTGAGCATTCCAATTTGATTAACACATTTGTTAAAGGACACATGCCCACTCGTCGGACGTACTATTTGAGTAAGTAATTTGGATAAAGTCGTTTTACCTGCACCACTTGGTCCTACAATAGCTATATTTTCACCCTTATCTATCGTGAGCGATATATCACGAATGGCATAAGAAGGACTATTAGGATATTGATAATTGACGTTGCGCATCTTAATAAGCGATTCTTGTTGCTCTTTTACTATTTCTCGATTAGTAAGCGGTGTATTTTCAGAATCTAAAAATTCAAAAACTACATCACTAGCACCCTCACTTTGTTTACCTGTGTGGAAAGCTTGTCCTAAATCTTTTATAGCATTATAAAATTCAGGAGCTAATATAATTGCAATAGCTGCTGTTTTAAAATCAATATTATGAAAAACAACAAGACTTAATGCTGCTTCTAATGCAACCAATCCAATACCAAGCATACTTATGAATTCGAGCATCAAACTTGATAAAAATGCACTCTTTAATATGCGCATCGTTAAATCTCGAAATTGTGTACTATCTTCGTATACTTGTTTTTTCGTGTGGGCTGTCTGTCTAAAAAGTTTAAGTGTAATCAGTCCCTTAGACACATTAAGAAAACGTTGGCTAAACTGATTTAAATACGTCATTTGATCTTTTGATTCATCACGTGTTTTAAGTCCAAAAATGATATAAAAAAGTGGAATAAACGGTGCTGTAACTATCATTATTAATGCAGTATTTAAATGAATAAAACACATTGCTATGATAATCATTAAAGGGATCATCATAGATTTAAAGACCTGTGGCAAATAATTTTTAAAAAACGGGGATAGTCCGTCTATTGTCTCTGTTAAAATATTAATTTGCGTTCCTGTAGCAATAGTTGATTCTTTCAAAACAACTTCTCGACGCAATTGATGTTTAACTTTGCCAGCTAACGTATCACCTAATCTTAAGTTAATCATATTCAATGTTGCTCTAAGAATTAAAACGATTAAGATGATAATCAATAATGAATTTACAGAACTCAAATGATTGTAAAGCACTCGATTTAAAAAACTCGCAATACTTATATTCTGAACCACTACTGTTATTGCTAAGAACATACTCACAATTCCCATAAATAATGGAAATACTTTATAATTAAAGACTAAATTTATTAGTTTTTTCACTTTATCTTCACCTAATTTATTATTATAAAAGGTTCTCAAATGTTTATCATTTAATATCTTTTAAAAAACAGTGACAATATAATGAACATAACATCTCATCCTTAAGTCCGTTGCGGTAAGTTACGTTATATCAGTAAATTAATAAAGGTACTGCGATATATTGTATATAAAATCAATTATTAGTTATCTCATTATTATTAGCGTTGATTTGATGCGTTATGATATTATAGAAAAGTGAATTTTGACAACAATATATTGAAAGACAACAATATTTTAAATTTTTAATAAAAGAAAGAGGTTACTTATGATTATTATCGAGTTTATCAAGGGCCTTATCTTAGGTATTGTCGAAGGTTTAACTGAATTTGCTCCAGTTTCATCTACAGGTCATATGATTCTAGTGGATGATATGTGGTTAAAATCGACTGAATTTCTAGGTCCTCATTCAGCTTTTACATTTAAAGTCGTAATTCAATTAGGTTCTGTTTTTGCTGCGGCATGGGTATTCCGTGAGCGTTATTTCGAAATGTTACATATTGGCAAATATAGAAACACTTCAATAAATGAAGAATTCCGTTCTAAACCACGTCGATTAAATTTACTACACGTATTAGTTGGTATGATTCCAGCTGGTATATTAGGTGTGTTATTCGACGATTTTATTGAAGCGCATTTATTTAGTGTTCCTACTGTAATGATTGGTTTATTCTTAGGTGCAATTTATATGATTATTGCAGACAAATATAGTAAAAAAGTTCAAAATCCTAAGTCAGTTGACCAAATCAATTATGTTCAAGCATTCGTTATTGGTATCTCTCAAGCGGTAGCAATGTGGCCTGGTTTCAGTAGATCTGGCTCTACGATTTCAACAGGTGTCTTGATGAAGTTAGATCATAAGTCTGCTTCTGACTTTACCTTCATTATGGCTGTACCTATTATGCTAGCTGCAAGTGCACTATCATTAGTTAAAAACTATCAATATATTGAACTTGCACATATTCCATTTTACTTAATTGGATTCTTGGCTGCCTTTATTGTTGGCTTGATTGCAATCAAAACATTCTTACACTTAATTAATAAGGTTAAGTTAGTACCATTTGCAATTTATCGAATCGTATTGGTAATAATTATAGCCATTCTTTACTTCGGCTTTGGAATTGGTCAAGGCATTTCAGGTTAATTATAAATCAATCTAATAGTGGCTTTACGTCACATAACATCGTCAAAGATTTAATCTTTGGCGATTTTTTTAGTCAATTAGCTGACTAAGACACTCTCTTAACCTACCTAGTTTTACTTAAGTTAATATAAGGGTTCTAGCTAGTTCCTTCGTTTAGTATGATGTATCATAGGGTAATGAAGATAAATAGTAAATCTAATGGAGGCAACGAGTATGGACAAAAAGAAAATCATTAAAACGGCGATTAATGTTTTACCGATCATTATTGTGCCACTAGTAGTAGAACGTAAGCGTATTAAATCTCATCCTGAGGTACAAAAAGCAACTCATGCAACGTCAAATGCAGGACAAGCGATTGCGAATAAAGCAACAGGTGCAAAAGAGTATTTAGGAGATAAAAAACAAGAATTCGACAACAAACGTGAATTAAAGAAAATTGCAAAAGAAAATGACCCTGAATACATTCAGAAAAAAGGCGAAAAGTTAGCTAAGAAAAACTATAAAGAAGCTGACAAAATGAATAAAAAACTTCAAAAAAATATCGAACAACGTCATAAAGCAGAAGAAAAAGAGCGTGAAAAAAACGAAAAACAACGCATTAAAGACATGAAGAAAACTCAAAAATATCAAGAAAAAGTTGGTTTAACTCCTGGTAAACTTGATGATGAGACAGAGAAAAAAGGCGAAAAACTCGAGAAAGATAATAAAAAAGACGTTAATAAGCTAGATAAAAAGCTCCAAAAAAATATTGATAAACGTCATAAAGAAGCAGAGAAATTACAAAAGCAAGAAGAAAAAGCACGCATCAAAGAAATGAAAAAGTTCAAAGATCATGAGGCTGAAAGTGTTGTTACACAAAATAAAAATGAAGATAACAATAAGGCGTAACGCTTTATGACACGTGTAATCATTGATGGAGATGCTTGTCCAGTAGTTGATTCAGTAATTGAATTAACTAATGGGACAGGCATTTTTGTTACCATTTTACGCAGCTTTAGCCATTACTCAAATAAAGTGCTCCCGAATCACGTTGAAACAATTTATATTGATGATGGACCTGATGCTGTTGACTATAAAATTGTAAAGCTAGCTACACTAGAAGACATTGTAATAACTCAAGATTATGGACTTGCCAGTTTATTACTATCTAGAGTTAAGATTGTAATGCATCATAAAGGGTATTTGTATCGTTCAAGTAACATAGATATGTTATTACAACAACGTTATAATAATGCACAGATAAGAAAGCAAGGCGGTCGTCATAAAGGGCCTCCCCCTTTTTCAAAAGAAGATAAAAAACAATTTGAGCGTGCATTTAAATCAGTTATCAAAAAACTATAGGAGGAAGAATAATGAAGCGAATTGCAGTATATTGCGGTGCTAGTAAAGGTAAAGACCCCATTTATGTTAAAGAAGCATACGAACTTGGTAAATATATGGCAGAGCAAGGTTATGAATTAGTTTTTGGTGCAGGTTCTGTAGGTATTATGGGTGCAATTCAAGATGGTGTATTAGATCACGGTGGACATGCTATTGGTGTAATGCCTAAGATGTTAGATGAAAAAGAAATCACTAGTCAAAAAGTGAGCGAACTTATTCTTGTAGATTCAATGCATGAACGCAAGCAAAAAATGGCGGAACTTGCAGATGCTTTTGTAATGGCCCCTGGTGGCGCTGGATCTCTTGAGGAATTTTTCGAGACTTATAGTTGGGCGCAAATTGGCATTCATGAAAAACCAATTGCCGTTTATAATTTAAATGGATTCTTCAATCCACTTCAACAACTTATAAATAGTATGATTGAAGAAGGATTTATTGATGAAAAATATAAACAATTAGCACCTTTATATAATTCTAAAGAAGATTTAATTAATGGGTTACTTAATTTTAAACCCTTAGGTATACGTACATACGATTAATTATAAAGCGACATGTTTTGGACTATTATATTTATAAAAGTGATTATTTATCACATAATATAACCATCCAATCTCATGTCGCTTTTAATCTTATATTGATAATTGTTTATAATAACGTACTTGTCTTTTTAACATATGATATTTGTTTAACTCTGGTAATTCAAAATGGTCATATAATGTCATGCCAATTTTTTCCATTACTTTTCTAGAAGGCAAATTATTTTCTGCAGTAAAGCTATAAATAGCTTCAATCCCCTTTTCTTTGGCAAATGCTAACACAGCTGTTGCACCTTCAGTGGCAAGTCCGTTACCCCATACTTCTGGAATAAGACGCCATCCAATTTCATATAGTGGTAATTCCTCAAATGGGTATTGGCTATCTTGAGGTATATAATTAACCCCAATAAAACCAAGCCATTCGCCAGTCTCTTTAAGTTCAACTGCAAATAAGCCTATACCGTTTTCTTTAATAATGTCATCCATTTTTTTCATATCTAATTCAGAACGTCGATAACTTAATAAACTTGGAAAATAGCGTCGCACTTGAGGATTAGCATTCATCTTTTGAAATGGCAATAAATCTTCTTGCTTCCAGTCTCGTAATTTAAGTCTTTCTGTTTCTACATATGTAGCCATTTTCAACACCCCATTTTAAAGAAATACATGAGTAAAAAAGTGCGATATGGATATAGACCATAGCACACTTTATCCGTCTTTAAATTTGATTGAGTAACTAATTAACCTCTAGATATATAACTAACGAGTTCAATGTGTACTGGAATCTCTTTTAAACGATCACGTTGATCTTTAGGTGCAACAAAAGTTGCATCTACAAAGTCATTACGATGGTTAAGTTTAAATGTAGCTACAAATGTGTCGGTATCAGATTCAAAGTTTGGTAAGTGTGCAACCACACGTTTGATTTCACCAGTAGAATCAACAATTGTACGTCCAGTAATATTTTCAATTTCACGTCCTAATTCAGGTAATGTGATTTCGCGACCTTCTAAAATGTGAAAATCTTGTTCATGCATGTGTCATCTCTCCAATATTATAGTTTATGATTAAACGTTTTATTATGTAGTTAAGCTTAATTTATACAATGATTAAAATGTGAATTGTAAATGATTTAAATTTAGTTTACCCTACATCCGTACATGTCAAACTTGACGTATGAGGCCGGCTAAATTGCCTTCATTATTTAAGTAATTTTATTAACGGCTACTTGATGATGTATCGTCTGAGCTACTTTGTTCACTTGTAGTATTTTCACCGCTATTTGATTGACCCTCTTGAGTATTACTAGATGGGTTAGATTGCTGTGAATCACTACCACCATTTGTCTTAGAAGTATTCATTTCGTTACTTGACGTGCTATTTTCAGTGGTACTTTGGCTCTTAGACTGTTTGTATGTATCACTATCTGATGATTGATTCGAGTCACTACTATCACTTTCATCACTTTCCGAATCATCTTTAGCTGATTCTGTCGCAACTGAATCATCCACTTCTTTTTGAAGCTTTTCACGTTGGTCGTTAAGTTTCTCTTTTTGCTTTTCTAAGTCTTTCTTTTGATTTTTCAAATCATCATTTTCTTTTTGAAGTTCTTTAACATCTTTCTCCAATGATGCTCTTTCATCACTTTTACCACAAGCAGACAACATAAGTGTCGCAGAAAGTAGAAGTATCAACCATTTTTTCATGCTTTTCTCCTTTATTACGAATGAGTAATATTATTTTAACATGAATTAAGAACCTATTCATTTGTTTACCTTTGGTCTTTACGCATTTTTACATGACTTATCGCATAACCATTCGCTTTATTGAACTCAATCATTGCATCATTTGTAGCATCAACCATACCTTCAATTGATTTAGCACCCATTTCAATCGCCCAATTTTCTAAAGCAATCTTTAGACGCTTAGCATGACCCAGTCCTCGAAAATGAGGGGCAGTGTATATCATCTCAGTGATTACTTTTTCTTGAACTGCCTCAAAATGACCCCAAACAAACGAAATTAAGCGCCGTGTGTCTTCGCTCAATTCAATTAAAATTATATCATTACTGTGCTTTAATCGTTGAATAATCATATCTTGACGTAATCCAATTGATAGATGTGTCGCATTGTAATGTATTTCTCGCTTTTCAATATAATATTCTTGTATCTTTGCGATGGATTCAATCCATTCCATATCTTTAACAGTTAGTTTTCGCATAATGACTTCCTTTATGTTATACATTATATTCTATATTTATCTATGGTATGATTATCCATATTTAACATATAATAATCTATTATTTTTAAAAATAAAATAAGTTTAGACGTTAAGGAGCTTAGTCAATGAAATCCACTGCGAAATTAGCACGTGAAAATAATGTAAAATCATTGCGCCTAAATAATACAGATAGAGAAATCTTTGAAAATTATATGACATACATCCGCGCTGATTTACGCGTCAATCCGCATGACAGTGAGGTAATGCTAAGTCGTATATTAAAAAGATTATTAGAAGCTGAGAATGAAGGTACGTTAGCATTAGAGTTTTTCGAACATAATCCAAAAGCACATGCTAAAAAAGAAATTAAATCATTGCCTAATGAAACGTTTCAAAATATATTTAAGTATATTTTCAGGAATTTTATTTTTTTAATTGGTATTTTTTGTTTCTTTAAAGGCTTTATTGGCTTTTTTATTGGTGGAGATAATAATGAAGTTTACTTGTATACATTTCCGATTAGTGTCATAGCAGGTTTATTTATTATTTTTATGTTTGTATTAGTCATATTTAAGACGGTTCAACTTCAAAGTTTCAATAATTCACATTGGGTGTGGTTATTGAATTACACTATTATCGCTTTACTGTTAGTCGCTCTATTTTATGTCTTTTTTATTCCTCAATCATTTTTAGCTTTTGGTCCTTACATTCTTATTAGTAATTGGTCATTTATTATAATTTCAGCCATCATTACGCCGATTGCTTTTTATATACAACATCATTTTGTTAACAAGGATTCAAATACTATCTTATAATACGTTGTCACGATGAACTAAGACTTGTAAAGTAGCATTTTATAAAAATTAAAAAGGTTAAGCATCTATATCGTACGTGCGCAATGATGTTCTCAAAAGACGAATTGAAAATTCAAAGCCACTATGATATGAATGACTTAACCTTTTTTTAATTATCCTACTAAAAACACATCTATAAAGAACCAAATGATCATAATGAACATAATTAACGCTTGTGCAACCGAACTCGCTAAAAATGCTACTACAGATCCAATGCTTGCTTTAAGTGCTTTTCCAAAATCAAAATCTTGCACTAATTCTACAATGAGGACTGCTATAAAAGGTACGATGATAATACCGAATGGTGGAAGGACGAAGCACCCAACAATCACACCTATTAACGCAGCATATTCACCCAGTTTAGAACCGCCAAAGCGATTTACAAAGTATTTATTCATTAAAAAGTCAGATACTAAAATAAATACAGTGAACAAAATCATAGCTACATAAAATATCCATGATAACCCATCTTGAGAGAATCCAAATTGATAAATTAAGAATCCTACCCATAGCACAAGTACAGATGGAATAATAGGTTTAATTAAACCTACAAATGCTAAAACAAATGATAATAGTATTAATATCCATAAAACAACTTCCATTACTTAACTTTCACATCCGCTTCCGTATATTTTTGATCTTTCGTAAAGAATATCAATATCATTCCTATGAAAATAGATGTTGCTGAAACGAAGAAAACATTCTCCAATCCAACCCAATGGCTCATTGCACCACCTAATAAATTTCCTAACAACTGTCCAATCACCATTGCATTCGCAAATAATGTTGAAGCATAACCTGGGAAATCAGGTAAAATATCTTGGAAATAGCTAATACCTAATCCGAGTAAGATAGCTAAAAATAGTGCTAAGAAGATTTGTCCGATCATCATAGCATAGATATTTTCAAAAACACCAATACTAAAATAGAAGGCACCACCACTAACTCCACCTAAGATTAACAACGTTCGAGTAGCTAACTTAGCAGATAACATACCTAATATAACCATAAAGGGAACTTCTAAGCCGGCACATAAACTTGCTAGCGTTCCTACATATCCCTCTTGCTCCTTAAGATAATCTGTGACAAATAGCGGCATATTCATTGTGTACATCCATTGACCTATATGTAATAAAATAAATGCTATAAATGGAATAAATAGTGTTTTATCTTTAAGCATATTAGGCGCAGTCTTCTCAATATTGGCTGTACCACCAACTTGCTCTTTTGCTGATAAATTTAAATCTTTATAGAAGAAGATTTGTAAAACAAGTGTGAATAATAAAATAAAGACGGTGCCACCAAAAAGTCCAGCATATCCCATAAATTGAATTAAATACGCTCCGATTAACGGACCAAATAAGAAACCAAAAGAAAACATAGAGCGTAAAACAGTATTGGCAAATTTGGCATTATTTCTTGAAGATGAAACGTTAATGGATTCACGTGCAGATGCATATAATTGTGGCATTGCTGGAGCGAATAACCCTTGAAAAATAGCGTATACAATAATAAACAACCAAATATTATGAATATAAAAATAAATCGAGAAACTAATAGCCCCCATCATTAGTGCACTAATGATGAGTACTTTTCTATTAATGCTATGCGTATCTGAAAAGCGAGCGACAATAGAATTGACTGTAAATTGACTTACTGCTGCTAGGGCAAGTAGAATACCGAATTGGTTAGTTGTCATCCCTAGCTCTTTAGTCGCGAATAAGACGAAGTAAGGTACTGTGATGGCAATCCCCATACCTAATAGCATCATATTCACAACGAATAATTTGTAGTTTTTTATATGCAACAATGCTGCAAACATTTTTCTACCTCTATTCTTATTTAATTACACGTTATCCTAATGATTAGCGAATAAAGTTAAGCATCAAAGTAACAAATGACTCAACTTGAGGGAGTTGTAACATGCTACTGTCATAACTCATAAATGTTGAGCGAATAAGTGGTTGATTGTCGATGTTTACCTTTTCAAATTCGAACATATTTTTATCTATATTTTTCATCATGATTTCCGGAAGAATCGTAACCCCTACACCACTTACTAACATTTCTTTGCATGTAGCAACTTGATCCACTGTTATCGTTGCGTGATAGTCTTGTCCAAGATTCTCATTATACCATTCTTTAATTTGATTAATATAGATAGGATCAGCTTGAAACTCTATGAAAGGTAATTTAGAAACCTCGCTCTTTCTTTCTTTTGGGTAGATAAAATAATGATCATCGTCAAAGAGGTGTGTATTAGTCAAGTTCATTACTTTATTTCCTCGAGTTATCATCACATGATAGTCTCTATGATTTGCTTTAATTTGTTCTGTAGAACCTACTTGAACTTGTATCTCAACATTTGGAAATTGTGAATTATATAAACTTAATACTTCTGGTAATAACGTTTGACCAATCAATGATGAGCAGCCAATTGAAATGGTACCATTCACTTCTCCAATATGGGCTTGCATTTTATCAAAAAATACACGCTCTCGTTTTAACATGTCACGAGCGTGCTCAATAATCATAGCACCCTCAGTGGTAGTGATTAATTGTTTCTTTGTACGGATAAATATGTCTACACCAAATGAATGCTCTATTGCTTTAAGTCGTTGTGTTACAGCTGGTTGAGAAATATATAATATTTCTGCTGCTTTACGTAACGTCTTGGTTTCATCTAATGTAATTAATAATCGATAGTCTTCTATTTTCATAGCTTCCCCCTACTAATGTTTATTCATGAACATGGCTATGAGCAACAAAAAAAGTTTAAGACCGAAACGAAAACTATATAAACAATGCTTCACATTTACTTATCATTCCGCTTCGCTCCTAATATTAAAGGCTTAGAGTTCCATCATTTCCCTTTGTTTACATGTGGCTTATGATGTTGAATATGTTTTTTATACGTCTTATTATAATTTGGCTTATTCAACTTACCAACCATCTTGTTATAGCAATACATAATTCGATTATTAACATCATCAAAATTTTCATTGATTTCAATCATCAATTGATGCGCAATCATATAAGCTTCATGATATTGTTTTTTAGTGATTTGTTCATTTTTTAATGCTAATTTCAAATCATTTTCATCAACGAGCTCATATTCTCCAGTTGATGGTAACACAAGCACATCCAAGAATAAATCGAGTGTTCTAGCATTGCCCTTTTGAGTAATATTCTTAATATTGATATCGAAGTAATACTCCAATGGATTTCCTTTATCATCAAACATTGCAGTAATACTATATCGTTTCTTTTCCGGCAAAATCTGCAACCATTGATAATTGTCATCAGCAACAATTATATTCTGGCCTACTACCGTCACCTCTAAAGGTTCACGAACCCTCTTCATCGTGACCAAGCCAATAATACCCTTAAATCTATTATTATTTACCTTAACTTCTATGTAATCACGTTCTAATAGGCGACGCCAGTGACGTTTATCTATATATTTAATTTTCATAAAGCCACCAACTCCTTGTCATTATTATATTAAACTAACTAATTGATGTCATCTTTGGTCGTTTTTAATTGAATTAC
This sequence comes from Staphylococcus sp. HMSC62B09, assembly GCF_001839115.1. Lineage (NCBI taxonomy): Bacteria > Bacillati > Bacillota > Bacilli > Caryophanales > Staphylococcaceae > Staphylococcus > Staphylococcus sp. HMSC62B09. The sequence goes on along the minus strand of NZ_KV840121.1, from coordinate 8,286 downwards.
GCACATAAACATATAAAAATTTTCAATTTTATTTTACTACAACTAATTAATTTTTAGGGAAAATTGACAAAAATACTCGTATTTGATAGTTTATATTTATATTATCTGAAAATTCTAAATAAATTGATAAAGGAGGAACTGCTATTGACTTACAGACCTTTTAAAGCAGACCATGTTGGAAGTTTGTTACGACCTCAAAGATTAAAGGACGCTCGCGCTAAATATAATCAAAATGAAATCAGTGGTGCAGAGCTAAAACAAATAGAAGATGAGGAAATCGACCGTATTATAGAGAAGCAATTAGAAATAGGTTTACATAGTATTACTGATGGTGAATTTCGAAGAAGTTGGTGGCACTTTGATTTCTTAGAAAATCTAGATGGTGTCGAAGGTTACACTCCTGATCACGGGCTAGAATTTGAAGGGCTAGAAACGCGTGCCCATAATGTAAGAGTAGTTGATAAAGTTAGATATAATCCTAATCACCCCCATTTTGACCATTTCAAATTCTTATATGACAGAGTTAATGGACGTGCTACCGCAAAAGTATCAATTCCGAGTCCAAACCAATTATTCCACCCTAACATATTGAATGAAGATATTTATCCAAATATTGAAGACTTTGCTCATGATATTTCTGAAGCTTATCGCCAATCATTGCAACATTTTTATGATTTAGGTGCAAGGTACATACAAATAGACGATGTATATTGGGCTGGTCTGACTGACGGTACACATAAAGTTCGAGGACGTCAACGTACAGATGAAGAAAAAGTTCAAGCTCGTAAATTAGCATATAAGGTAGTAAATGATGCTGTCGAAGGTCTTCCAAAGGATTTAATTTTAACTACACACATTTGTCGTGGTAACTATCAATCAACATGGGCAATTTCAGGTGGTTACGAAGCGATTGCTCCGTATTTATTTAAAGAGCACCTGCATGGATTTTTCTTAGAATATGATGATGAGCGTTCTGGCGACTTTGAGCCTTTACGCTATTTTGATAAGGATGCTTATGCCGTACTAGGTTTAATTACTTCTAAGACACCCGAACTTGAAGATAAAGAATTAATTAAACAACGTATTAAAGAGGCACAACAATACATCTCTCTAGATCAAATATGTTTGAGCCCTCAATGTGGATTCGCTTCAACTGAAGAAGGTAATCAGCTCACAGAAGAAGAACAATGGACTAAATTAAAATATGTTGTAGAGCTATCTAATGAGTTATTAGGCAGCGCTAATTAGCACCTTATTGAATTCTACAAAGAGCCTGAGCATAATTCAATGACTCAGGCTATAAATATATATTGGCAGAAGTTTACTGATTTAAAAATGCGCTTGTAACAAGCTTTTTTTAATTCTAGTCAACCT
>NZ_KV840121.1:0-6812 GCF_001839115.1 Staphylococcus sp. HMSC62B09 | reverse complement strand
TAACAAGCTTTTTTTAATTCTAGTCAACCTTGCCTGGTGGGCGGGCCCCAACAAAGAGAATTTCTTTAAGAAATTCTACAAGTTAAGCAAGTTGGGGTTCGGGGCCCCAACAAAGAGAATTTCTTAAAGAAATTCTACAAGCTACGCAAGTTGGGGTTCGGGGCCCCAGCAACAAGAATTTCATTAAGAAATTCTACAAGTTAAGCAAGTTGGTAATACAACGAAATAAATTTTGGGAAATATTATTTCTGTCCCACTCCTTTAAGTCTATTGGTCTATGTTTAATAAGGCATATTGTTTAATAATTGCCTCGTGTTGAGGATACATACTGTACAACTCATCTTGTGTGAATAATTCAAAATGATTAAAATCAAATGCTGGTTGGCACATACATCCAACCAAACTATAGCCTTCTCTGTCTGTTAAACTCGATGCAAAAATAGTACCTTTAGGCACTAAATACTGCAATACATCGCCATTTTCAATTGAAGCACCTAATTGTACTGATTGATAGTTCCCCTGAGGTGTAATCATATGAATGGTCAAAGATTCACCTGCATGATAATACCATACTTCATCCGCATCGATACGATGAAAATGAGAAATATCACCAGTATTTAACAAGAAGTATATACTACTGAATGATGCACGTTGTGCCTCATTTATTGTTTCTCGAATTGTTTCTTTATAATAGCCACCTTCTGGATGAGGTGTTAGATCAAGTTGTTTAATCCAATAATCTGCATTTTTCTTCATTATTTTAAATCCACATTATGGAAAACATTTTGAACATCTTCAAGGTCTTCGAGTGCATCAATTAATTTCTCAAATGTTGCTTGGTCATCCTCTGATAATTCAATATCAGTTTGAGGTAACATTTCAAACTCAGCAACTTTAAATTCTTCTACACCTGTTTGACGTAATGCATCTTGTACATGAGCAAATTGGTCTGGTTCAGCATAAACGATTGTAAGATCTCCATCTTCAATTACATCTCTAACATCAACATCTTGTTCCATTAATGCCTCTAAAATGTCATCAGCTGATTTACCTTCAATGCCGAAAGTAGCCGTGTGATCAAACATGTAAGCTACAGAACCTGATACACCCATATTTCCGCCATTTTTACCGAAAGCAGCTCTCACATCTGAAGCCGTACGGTTTACATTATTAGTTAATGCATCTACGATAAGCATTGAACCACTTGGTCCAAAGCCTTCGTAACGTAGGTGGTCATAATTTTCATCACCTGCACCTTTAGCTTTGTCAATTGCTCTATCAATAATATGATTAGGTACTGAATACGTCTTCGCTCTTTCAAGTACTAATCTTAATGCTTGGTTAGATTCAGGATCTGGTTCACCAGATTTGGCTGCTACATATATTTCTTTACCAAATTTCGCATATATTCTACTTGTATTTTTATCTTTTTGGGCCTTTTTCTCTTTAATATTATTCCATTTACGTCCCATAATGTCATCTCACTTTCATACTCAATAATCCTTATTATATAGCATTAATAAAGCATTGTCTAAAAAGGAAATAAACGCATTGTACGAAGTAAAAATAAGCATAAAAAAATACTGACAGAATGTCTTTGTCAGTATTCTCGTTCAACATATTAAATTAAATATCTAAGAATTCTTCAACATCATTGAATAAAGAATCGAATTTTTTAATATTCTTCTCATCCATATAGATAAAAATTTTTCTCTCATCTTCAGTTGATCGAACCTAACTTAGTCTTTCTTTTTCTATAAGTCGTCGAATTGAGACTAATAATTTAGTTCTACTTAACTCTAACTCACTAATTGCTATTTTTAGAAATTTTTGCATTAACATTTGATCTTTAGCAATATGTTCATGAGCAAGTTTGAGCAAAGCCAAATCATTTAATGTCAACTTATATTGTTTATCTATGTACTCTGACAATGCTTTATGTTGTTTATAGAATTCTAGTAATTTATTTAATTTGTCATTATTCAATGATTTTTGCACCTCCAAATATAAGCAGACAACTTAATTACTATTATCCTTTATATTTTTAGGTATGTCCTATAACTTTGTTTAGAAATTTTTGTCGAATTTACTAACAATGTTAAATATAGTTGCGCAAAATACAATTGGATAGATTTTATTTTTTAAAAATTTTAACGATGTACAACGCATTGTAATTAAGTTTAATTTGAAGAGGTGCATTATTAAAGTTATGTTCTATCATTTGAAATGTTGGATGGATTAAATAATCTAGTTTTCTTAAAAATCGTTTTGACCATTTATGTTTTTTTCTAATACGCTGAGAAATAAGATGATTAATATTACCGTTATAGTCATCGACGAGTTGAATTTGAACTAAATAGGTATCTTTTAATACATCATCTGTAAAATCAATAAATATATATGTCTGATCATAATTGACTTGCAATGATTCACTTTCTAAAACACGCCAATCGTAAATTAGAACAGTATATTGGTCTTCATCGTCAATTAATATGTAATTTTCATTAAATAATTTGGGTTTCATACTTATTTTAATGAGTTGCTCTAAAATCGTTCCTAATATCGACTTAAACCCGTTTTCATCGAATATGTGAAGTGCATTAAACAGATTACCACTATGCTTGAAGTTAAAGCCAATTCCGTTAAAATATGACGCTGTTCTCACAAATGTCTCAATTAATAAAGGTGCACTATTATTCAAATCATTATATTTACTATTTAAAAATTTGTGGTTTTCAAAATTTAAAAATATTATTTTCTGATCTTCTAGATCAAATTGCTTTAATATTTGTCTAATATTTTGGTATCGTAATATATTTTTCACCAGTAAATGTTCATTCTGTTCAATTAAGTAAGGCATTTTTAGTTGTGCATTATCAATATATAAAAATTCAAAATTAATGCGTTTGATTTGTGATTCTAATGTTTTAAACAATACAGGGTCGTTTAGCAGCTTACTTATTTCTAACCCAAATGAAAATTGTTGCGTTTTATGCTGTATTTTTAAAATAATTCGATAAATGGATTTCAAATTTACTTCATCTAAATCAAAAACAAGACCTAATTTATGATTACCACTCGTAGGAAGTTGATGTTCTCTGAAGTAGTTTGCTACATCCTCAAAATTAGACTCTAAAAAATCCGTTAACGTTAAATCTTCCAGTCTAAATACTACATTTAATTCATTAATAATGATGTATTCAAACAATCGTTGTCTCTCATACTTTGTCATTTGATCTTTAATATCACGCATATCTACATTTAGATAAAACTTCAATGTTGAGTGTTCGTAATACAAAGGTCGTGCAAAATCTTGAAAAAATAATAATCTTATTTCTTCTATAGTATTAACTTGAATCACTAAATAATACGGATTCACAGTAGAACCAATTGTTGAATCTGCGTAGATTATATGTTCATCGTGTTGGTTATAATATTGTTGTTTAATCTTGATTAATTGATTAATGTAGTCAATATTTCCTTCGATTATATTTCCATAATCCATATCAATAGATTTTTCATATCTATCACAGTATCGGTACTCGTTGGGAGTCATGCCAACATAATTTTTAAACGTTTTAGAATAACTTGAAGCATTGCTAAATCCTACTTTTTCGCTTATTAAACTTATCGTGTATTCCGTTGTTAATAGCCATTCAAATGAATTTGCAATTTTTAAAGTATCTACATATGTCTTGAAACCCATATTTAGCAATTGATTAAACTGTGCCGAAAGATTAGATTTAGAAGTAAATAATTTTGATGCTATACCCGTTAGCGTTAATTTCTTATTAATATTTTGATTAATATATTCTAATATTTCGCTTAATTCACCGTAAAAAGAGAAGTTATATTGATGATTTGCGATTGATTTCTCAATGGCGCCTTCTTTCCCAATAATATCAACAACAGAAGTAATATATGTAGTACCTTCAGAAACTGAGTCTGCGTTTAAATGGTTTAGGGCAAGTTGCAATAATGCGCGTTTAATGGAGTTAATGGACTTAACTAGATTAGTTGAGTATTTATAATTGAAGAAATCAAAATGGCGATCTCTAAACCAATCACTAGCGATATAAAGCATGATGGTTTTTTTATTTTTTAGAATTGAAAAAATATCTGTATTATTAATAACGTAAATGTCATTTTCGACGTTAACGGTTTTAGTAAAGTGCTGAAGTTTAAGTTGACCTTCTATCGGAAACAACAGAATAATACCGTCTTGGCAACGTGTCATTTTGTATTCATTCTTAGTCAATATATGAATATTGGTATTAGACATTGATTAACCTCTTTCTAATTCATGATAGTCTTTCTAAATGTTGTACTAATTTCCTTTTTGCTTCTTAGCACTATCATAGTGATTAAATGTAAATTTACCACAACATGATAAACAAATCAAAAATACAATTTTTTATAAATTAATTTATTGTTATTATTAACTTAAGTTATCAATTTGTTAAAAAATGTCCCGTTATTGCTTCAAATTCAATCATGTATATAGTAATACGATCAATCATACAATTACTAAACAAAATAAAATCATTGAATGCAACACGTAGACATCTCAAATGTATAGGTTCTCATTATGTTCTTTCTTATTTAATTTTTAAAGCGATTTGCAAGTCTTAATACATCTTTTATGATATTCAACAAATTAATAAATAGATTAAAACCCATTTCACGTGGTGAAAAATTCCCTCGCTTCATACGATTGAAATCATACAATGTATATAATAGAAAAAGTATTAAACCTACAACCGTAATGGCAGTGTGATATATAGGATTATGAATGAACATTCCAATCAATCCGGCAATAATTAATGCAATTAATGTTACAAATAAATATTTACCAATACTAGAAGCATCATTAATAATGAAAAAACCTAAAATACCGAAAACTATAAATGCGCCAATTGCTAATAAGACATTTTTATAGAAGACCTCTGGTCCTAAATTTTGCATATAAGTTGTAAAAGTAGCGTATGATAAAAGACCTACAATAATGGCGTAAATATGCGAAATAACCAAACCATACTTACGCGCACGTTGAATAAATAATGTTGCCAAAATAAGTACTAATAATGCTATAGATAAAGGACGTCTCCATTCCATAGGTAAGTATTGTCCGAAGTAACATCCAATTCCAAATATAATCCAATAATACATAAAAAATAGCCATACCTTGGCGTAATCACGCGTTCTATCTTTATCTCGATGTTTTGTCTTCATATGATGTGTGTTGTTATACGACTGAGACATACAATGAATCTCTCCTTTTCAGATATCACTTTTTCAACATGATTGTATCGCATTCTAACTACTTTTCAAAAAATAAATCATTAACGAATGATATGTTTTCTACAATTACATTTACATTAGTTATTAATACTAGACCTCAAAATATGAACTACAATTAAATTTAACACAACCTTAAAACCTATTGTTAATCCATTTGGAGCTTAAATTTTCCACTCAACTCATTTTTATTTCTAATAGAAATATTACAAATCACTTAATTTTTTTACTAAAATGTGCGGTCAAATATTTAATGAACGCTATCATATCAACAGATTAGACGCTTTTACATAATAAGAGACAAATATTAACAATATTACAAGATAATAACAATGCCCAAATTGTGTTTTTTTTTTGATAGTATGAATACGTGATATATGTAAATGAATATATAAGATAAATTAATAGTTTAGGAATTTATTAATTATAAATAAAATCAATTTTCTCAAGGAGGACATTTAGTTGAAAAAGTTAGCAGTCGCAGCTTCTGTCGCAACCGGAGCAGTTGCAGTACTATCTAATCACAATGCTGAAGCATCAACTCAACATACTGTAAAATCCGGCGAGTCGCTTTGGAGCATCGCTAGTAAATATAATACATCTGTGGATAGTATTAAGAAGAGCAACAATCTTTCAAACAATATGATTTTCCCTGGTCAAGTTATTACTATTGGGGGCAGCAGTAATAACTCTAACAATGCCAGTTCAAATGCAACAACTTCTTCATCAACATATACTGTAAAAGCTGGCGATTCTTTATATGCAATTGCTAGTAAAAATGGTGTAACTGTCAATGCATTAATGAAAGCCAATAATTTATCAGGTTACTTAATTACACCAAATCAAAAATTAAAAATACCTAATGGTTCAACTACAACACCTAGTAAAACAAATCCTAGTACAAACAATAATGTAGGCGGAAGTGGCGGTTATTCTAGTCCAACATTTAGTCACCAAAACCTATATACTGCTGGTCAATGTACATGGTACGTATTCGACCGACGTGCTCAAGCTGGTAAACCAATTAGTACTTATTGGTCAGATGCAAAATATTGGGCAGGTAATGCAGCAGCAGATGGTTATACAGTAGATCATAACGCAACTGTAGGTTCAATCATGCAAACAACTACTGGCTACTATGGACACGTAGCTTATGTTGAACGTGTTAATGCTGATGGTAGTATCTTAATTTCAGAAATGAATTATGCTAACGGACCATATAACACTAATACTAGAACAATTCCTGCATCTGTAGTTTCAAACTACAACTTCATTCACTAAGAAATTAAATATAGAGTATAAGAGCAGCTAATTAAGTTTAATTGGATTGCTCTTTTTTGTGCACTAAAATAATGCAATTTAATAAATCATCCCACTGTTTCAACTTGAATTCAAAAGATGATTTAAATTCTATTATGTCTTACTTCATATCTAACAAAGAAGGGCTAGCGACAATGTATCGCTAGCCCTTCTTTAATATATTATGGCTCTACGTCAAATCGGACTGATGAGTC
>NZ_KV840120.1:0-35816 GCF_001839115.1 Staphylococcus sp. HMSC62B09 | reverse complement strand
TTTAGTCATCAGTCCAATTTATTATAGAGCCAAAATTTTAAAGGCGGATTCAGTCCTCTCGACTTGAATCCGCCTTCTTCATATTTAAAATAATTAGTATCAGATTAGCTACTTATTTTTGCTTTTTCATTTTTCGTTGTACTTTAAAAACTTTAAACATAAACTTAGGAATGCTACGCATACGTCCAATACGTTTCCAATCGATTAATAAACGATATACCCATTCGATATTTAATTTAATAAATAGTTTAGGGGCGCGTTTTTTTGTGCCACTATATATTTCAAATGAGCCGCCCACACCCATCATTACAGTTCTTTTAAAGGTGTGTCGATGTTTTTGAATCCACTCTTCTTGTTTAGGGAAACCCATTCCTACAAATATATAATCAGGATTAAAACGTTTTATGCGCTTGATTACCGTCTCATCATTTAAATCTATATAACCATGATGGTAATTGAATTGCGCCTGAGGGTATTTGTGTTGTAAATTTTTATGTGCTAGTGTGACTACTTCATTTTTAGCACCAAGTAAATATACTTTTTGATAATTTGTATGGGCAATCTTTAAACAATGTTCCATTAATTCAATGCCCGGCACACGTCGTTTCAACGGTGTTCCCAAACGATTTGATGCTTTAATAACACCTGTGCCATCTGGGACAACAAAATCCGCACTATTAATTAACTGTTTATAAGTACTATGCTCTGACGCATAATCAACGATTTCTGGATTAGCTGTCACGATAAACAAATTATCCTCAGTCTCTTGTGTGAAAAATGTTTTGACATGTTCAATCATATCTAACATGGTTACATTATTAAATTGAACACCTAAAATATCCACTTTAGTCGCTGTTGTCTCTTTTTGATCATGCATTTAAGTAATCTCCTTACTGTCTAAACAATTTTCATATGCATATATTATATGAAAATAGAATCATAATAAATAACTATGTAGCTGTCTACATATATTTTCAAATGATTTATCTTCTTTTTTTAGTTCTCTCATTAAAAGATACATCTAAAGTCTAAACGCTAAATCATCAAATTTACTTTATAATAAATACTATAATCTTACACTCGACGAGGTCAACTATGATCTATTTAGAAAACTTTTTTACTACAACTATTAATTTAAATATATATTTAATCTGTATTATAGCAATTATCTATATTATGATTCATCAAAATAGACATCGTCAATTCAATCAATATTTAGATGTTTATTTAAACTATATTCCTGTACTTACACATGAATTCGGTCATGTATTATTCAATAAAATCAGTGGTGGACGCGCAAAAGATTTAGTCATCATCACACGGCCTTCGGAACGACTTCAAACGATGCAACAAGGCTATGCCATTACCCAATCCAAGGGGCTCATTGGACAATTCATTACTACTCTAGGTGGCTATATTATGCCTCCATTAATGCTTTTAATTGGTCTAAGTGCTGCGTATTATGGTCACCCTAGTTTGTTCTTAAGCGCTTATATCATCATTTTCATTTATTTTTTAATGCTTACATCACGCAAACTATCACCTATCATTGTACTAATTATATTTATTGCACTTCTATACTTCTTAGTACAACATGATAATCAATTATTATTTTATTATCTAGTCACATTTATTTATCACCTTATACTAGGTGTCTTATTAGGTGAAGTTTTACAATCAAGTTGGACGATATTCAAACTGACTTTTCAGCGACCAATTCCAAGTTGGGATGGACGCACATTGACAGAACTTACACGCATACCAACTTTCTTATTCAGTACATTATGGATAGCGATTAACATATTATCGATATACTTAATGCTTATCTTTACAATTTAATAAATTCATTCAAAAACTCTCCAATAAAAAGGTATTATTGAACCTTTTATTGGAGATTTTATTATCTGATTTAAACATGCTCTGCGAAAATATTTATTGCATTATCATAACTTAGTATCGTTACAATATCATTTCGTTTCACAATCATTACTTTATTTGTTTCATCTTTCGTTACGATCTCAACATCATTTCCAATTGAAATATTTTTGCTAGAAAGGTATACCAGAAGTTCGGTCTTATCACGCACTCGCTTAATCGTCACTTTATCACCAGGTTCAAATTCTAATAAAGATACCGTGAATTTCTCTTCAAAATGCTGGTTTCTAGGGATAATACCACCGTGTGGACATGTTTCAGGATAATCAAGTATCTTATCCAAGCGTTCTACAAATAAATCTGAAATGCGATGTTCCAAGATTTCCGCTTCTTGATGGACTTCTTCCCAATTATATTGTAAAATTTCTATTAAAAATAACTCCAACAGGCGGTGACGCTTAATGATATCCAACGTATGTTTCAAGCCCTCATCTGAGAGTTTCACACCTTTATAGTGTTTCGTTTCAACATAACCAGCCTTTTCCAAGCGTCCAACCATTTCACTAACTGAAGGAGGTTTTATATTTAAGTACTGAGATAACTTTTTATTTGAGACAAAGGATGTATCCCCATCATTGGCTAATATTGCTTTTAGATAATCCTCTTTTTCTTCAGTTAACATCATTTCACCTCACCCATACATTCACTTTATTGTATCATGAATTGATAACGAATGTTATTCACCTTATTTAAACAAACCGTACCTTAATAAAAAAGTGAGGCTAGGATAGAATTCCATTTGAATTCATTATCCCGACCACACTCTATTATATCTTCAATCATATTTATTAAGTTAGTCAGTTAAGCTATCAACGATAACCATTTCATCATAGTTTATCGCTTCTCTTAATTTCAATGCCGTACTTTCAGTAATCTCTCCATCGTCAGTTAAATTAGATAAAACACGGCGTTGTTCTCTTAAAGCATTTAATTTTATCTTCGTAATTGAATCTTCGGCACGCGTATTAAAGAAATTAGATGGCGATAAGTTATCTATTCTCATAAGATAACCGTCACAAATCATACCAACTTCTAATTTGTTATCTTCATTCGCTTCATCTACAAGACGACTCACAACATTATAATGAACAATCTTATTAATTTTAGAAAGTTCCATTAAGTTATCAGTAACACTTAATGATGATGCCGCATTGGTACGTGTACGTATACGACGTTTTAATAGTACAGCTCTCGCACCAACAATCATACGACGTATCAATGACGCTTGACGATACACTTGTGTACGTTCTGCATAACGCATGTAGTTTTCTAATACACTCGCAGTTATTTCACCATCATCGGCAAGTCGTTCTAACGTTTTCGTTTCAACCTTAAAAGCTAAACTCTGTAATCTTTCGAGTTCTTTTGAGTTCTCATCATCCTTTTCAACAGATTTCAAGAACGTTAATTTATCGTGATATTCTTTAATAACATTACCATAACGATAACTTGTTTCAAATGATGAATGATGATTCAAATAATCTATGACATGTTCAAGAATATATATTCTAGCTTCTTTAAAATTCATACTTCCAATCTTAGCCTTAGGTGCACTAGATGTTACAAACGGCAATACAACTTGTGCAATCACAAGACTTATAATAACCATACCTGATGAAATAAATAGTAAATCATTACGATATGTAAACGCATGATGATCTGCTAAAAAGTATGGTAATGTTAATGCAATTGCTAACGAAATAGTTCCGTGCACGCCACATAGTGTCATGATAAGGGCATACATGCTTCGTTTAGGTGGCTTCTCTTTCTTCTTGTCTTCTCCGTCTTCATTCATTAATTTTTGGAAAGGACTGACAGATAAATAGAATAGAGGATAGAGCACATACACCCATATGAATCTAAATAAGTATACCGCTAACGCAACGAGTGCTGTTATCACAACTAAGAACAATAAATTGTGTGGTTCAGTCTTTACAATATTTCCAATTACTTCTGGAACTAAAAATCCTAATATTGAAAAAACAAAACCATTCAATGCATATCCTAGAATGTTCCAAGTGTGATTGTAACTCATTTGAAGTCGAGTACGTGTTTGAGCGATACGATCACGTTCAAAACCATGTACTAAACCTGCTACAACGGCAGCAATAATACCTGACGCATGAAACATTTCAGCAACAAGATAGGTAACAAATGGCGTTAATAGTTGTAAAAAAGTAAACATATTAATGTTTTCTATGCCACGTCTTGTAAGTGTTAAACGGAATCTAACAAGCGCAATACCAATAAGTAAACCAATAATCGCACCACCGATTGACGCGATTAGAAATTGTTGCACCGCTTCAAATAATGAGAATGAACCAGTAATTAAAACACCTACCGCTATTTTGAATGAGATGATACCTGCTGCATCATTAAGTAACGATTCACCTTCAAGGATAGTCATAGCACCTTTAGGTAAAACCTTACCTTTTGTAATAGCTTGCACTGCCACAGCATCAGTTGGACATAATATTGCGGCTACGGCAAAAGCTGCACCAATAGGAAGTGTCGGCCAAATCCAATGAATAAATAGACCTACACCAATAACAGTTGTAATAACGAGTCCTAAAGCCATTAACATCACTGGTTTAATATAACGACGTAAATGAGCTCTCGAAACGTTAACACCTTCCACAAAAAGTAACGGTGCAATCGTTGCTACCATAAAGAGTTCTGAATCGAAGTTAAATTCTACAGGTACTGGCGTTAAAAAGAGGAGCATTCCTAAAGCAATTTGAATGAATGCCAGAGGCACTTTGGGTAAAAAAGTATGAACAAAGGAGCTTACAATAACTACTGCTAGAAATATGAGAATCGTTTCAAATATTTCCAAACTTCCACCCCATTTTATACTTCATATTTAATTGGAGAAATAAGACTTGCCTAATATAAAAATAAGTTTTATGTCTATTTATATCCTGATAAAATACATCTTAAACTCACAATCGGTTAATTATAATTTTACCATTAAAGTTACAATGAATTAACTAACTTGCATTCATTTCTAATCTATTTTAATTAAATTGAAGACACTATAATTCACTTCTAAACCATACATACATTTTTCATTCCCTATTACAATAAACTTCAGTAATGGATTGAAATAGCGGTACTTCCTCTTCTTTTATAAACGGAAGATTAATTTAGTTGACGTATTTTTAATCTTTACTAAAATTTTAACCGTATAACAATTCTATTTTAAGGAGTTAAAATTATGAATATATTTTCAGAAAAGGAAAAACTCAAATTATTATCAGGTATCGTAGAAATTAATTCGGTGAATGATAATGAAATTGAAGTTGCAACTTATTTGAAGGACTTATTTGAAGCGCATCATATTAACACAGAAATTGATGTTATTGAAGGTAAACGTGCTAACTTAATTGCTAGAGTCGGGAGTGGTAGTCCAGTTGTTGCAATTTCAGGTCACATGGATGTTGTATCGGAAGGTGATCAAAACGATTGGGACTATCCACCATTTCAAATGACTGAAAAAGATAATCGATTATTCGGTCGTGGTACCTCAGACATGAAATCTGGACTTATGGCTTTAGCTATTACGATGATTGAGTTGAAAGAGAATGATGCACTACCTCATGGTACGATAAAATTTATGGCAACTGCCGGCGAAGAAAAGGAACAACTTGGTTCCGCACAATTGTATAAGAAAGGTTATATGAATAATGTTGATGCTTTGATAATTGCCGAACCATCTGAAACGAATATTGTTTATGCTCATAAAGGATCAATGGATTATAAAATCACTTCTAAAGGAAAGGCCGCACACAGCTCTGTACCTGTCGTAGGATTTAATGCAATTAAACCATTAATTCAATTTATACAAGATATCGATACAGAATATGAACGTATTTCGAAAGAATTAAAAAGCGAAAAGCTAAATTTCTCACATCTTATCAAACACATTCAATCACAGTTACAACAAGAAAACAATTTAGATGAAGAAGAAGTTGAACGTGTGATTTCTGGACTTGTTATTAGCAATACTATTTTACATGGTGGGAACCAAGTCAATTCAGTTCCTGATACTGCAACTGCTGAATTTAATATTAGAACGATTCCAGAATATGATAACGAAAAAGTTAAATCACTATTCAAAACGTATTTAGAAGAAGTTAATAAGCAAGGCGGACAGTTAGAAGAAGATTTATACTTAGATTTAGATCCAGTATTAACAACTGGAGATAATCAATTAATTAAGATTGGGCAACGCGTAGCTAAACAAATATTTGGAGAGGATATTGTCGCATCACCAACCGTTGGTGTAACAGATGCTTCCAATTTATTGCGCGATAAAGATGAACACTTTTCTTTCCTAATGTTTGGACCAGGAACAGTACCTCATCAAATAAATGAATATGTCGAAAAAGAGAAATATCTTCGTTTTATCGATTACTATAAGGAATTGCTTATAACTTATTTAAAGGAATATAAGTAACTAGCGATCATCTTAAACTAATATTTATACTGAGAAAACTTTATATTTAAACGTGTATGTTATCCTTTAGTTGAGTCTTACATTCATAGGAGGATATCATGAAAATTTCATGGATTTTTTGGTGGATAATAAGTGTGTTTGAAGTTTTAAGTTTTTTAGGATTTGCATTTTTACTTTGGCAACGATCTGCAGATGCAGCAGGTGTTATACAAACTACCGAAGTCAAATGGATTAATATTGCTGTATTGGGATTAGCATATCTAATTCCATTCTTGATACAAATAGTATGGCTAATTGTTAATCTCATTTATTCAAAACACAAACAAGCAACAATTTAGATTATTTACTAAGTTAACGCAAATTAAGTAGATGTGAGGGATTAAGGCATGAATCTAAACATTATGTCCAACTCCCTCTTCTTTTTTATTTAATCAACCTTGTTCTGAACCCTCTTCTTTTTACATTTTCCCTTTTATATTTTAAATTGTTTCACTAATTTTTTCTTATGAATTTACTTAAATCATTAGAAATAGGGTATGATTCAACAAATAATATAAAAATACAACTGTCTTCTTTTAATATACTTATTATCTTAAATAAGGGGTGTAAAGAATGTATGTTCCTAAATATTATGAAATGAAGGATTTCAAACAAATTAAGCACTTTATGATAGAACATAATTTCATTACCATTATCACTACTGACAATTCTGTACCAATAGCCACGCATTTACCTGTTATCGTCGAGGAACACGATAATCATTTATATGTGTCTGGAAACTTTTCTAAGAAAAATTAGCAATGGACATCGATTAAAAATAATGAAGATATACTTATGATATTTCACGGTCCGCACGCCTATATTTCATCTACTTGGTATGAAACAGAGGATGTACCAACATGGGATTATCAAATTGTACATACTTATGGCTGTGGTGAGCTATTAGATGAAGAAACGCTTATCACTGATTTATCCAAGTTGCTGTATAAATATGAACAACATCGTGATAATGGCATAATATGGAATAATATTTCTGACCAAACTAAGCAACAAATTCACGGCATTGTTGGTTTTAAAGTTAAGATTAACAAAATTGAAGCTTCATACAAATTGAGTCAAAATCACCTTCAAAAAGACAGAGAGAATATTACAAGACACCTTTCAGATAGTAGTAACACGATGCATAAAAGTTTAGCTAAAGAAATAGATACGAATTAGAATCAAATTCATGTCATATTATATAGAAGTCATTTATTATGAATAAATTTAAATTAGTTCTTCTTATATGGTCTTTTGTACTAATGATTGCAACCTTGTTCTTTTGGACATTATTTCTGCCACCATTGTCTGAACTTGAAAGCGAGAATGCATTGGCACAAATGGTTGTGTTTGTCCCATCTATAATTGCGTACCCAATTTTATTTCCGATTATATGGCTTTTAGAAATCTTTTATCTTTTTACAACAAAACACTGGTCTTATATGTACTTATTATTTTTATTACTTAGTTTAATAACGCCAATCTTATTATTGGTTATTCATTTTATAATCGCTACATCCCCCATACCTTTCCTACTTCTTTACATTTATTTAAGTATATTGACCGTGTTAATGACACTGGTCTCTTATATAAATTTAAAAAAATGAGATTGAGCATTTCAAAGTAGTAGTCTTAACTATTACTCATTCTTGTTCAATCTCATTGATTTAATCAATCTTTAGTTTCTCTTCTAGTTTCTGATAAACTTTCGATTTTTTCTTCTTGCTGTTTTTCTTTTTCTTTCTGTCGCTGCTTCTGAACGTCGTAATAAATTTTTTCACGACGCTCTTCTCGAATTCGAGCTCGATTTTTAAGTTCTTCTGTAGAATTGTATTCTTTAGAACTTAATAAAATGGAAGATCGACTTAGTGCATCATCTTTGCGATACATGTATGCACCTGTCCGATATGCTGCTCTGGCAACTAAATGCATACCTACCGGTGATGTTAAATTAATAAAAACAATTGACAATAATAATCTAACACTAAAGAAGCTTTGTTCATTCGTAAAGTAAATTAATACACCCACTAATGTTAGTAAGACAGATAGCGTAGAACTCTTGGTAGATGCATGACTTCGTAAAAAGACATCTTGAAATTTTACAATTCCAATTGCACTAATGACGGCAATGATACTGCCTAGAAATATGAGGAAAGCGGCAATCAAATCAATGATTTCGTTTATTTGTGCCATTGAATACTCGACCTCCCCCTATAAATCTAGAAATAGATACAGAACTTACAAATGAAATAATTGCAACAAGCATTATGGAATCAAGGAACGAAACAGTATTATAAATAACACTAACTATACCTATAATGCACATGATGACAGCACTGGAAGCATCGAATGCCACAACCCTATCAGCTGTAGTAGGTCCTTTGATTAAACGGAATAATCCAATTATAAACGCTATGCCAAATAATACTAATGCACTTGTAATAAAAAAATTCGTGAGCGTTTCAATCATTGTGACACCTCCGTAATCAAGTTTTCATATTGTTTTATGCTTTTAAGCAGACTTTCTTTTTCTTTTTCTGAAACATCTATACTGTGTATAAAGAATTTATTGGTAGTCTTCGAAATACGAATAACTGTTGAACCAGGCGTAATAATGATTAGAATAGTTAAAAACGTAATTGCCCAATCATTTTTTAAATTCGTTTCATATGTTAATAACCCAGGGTTCATATGTCTCGTTTTAAATAGAATATAATTAATAATACTAATACTAGAAGTAATTAATTGGTATAAATACACACCTAAGAACTTTATAGCAATCCATATCTTCTTAGGATAAAAAGATTGCCCAAAGAAACGATGTAATATATAAATTACGATTAAACCAATGATGAAGCCAGATACGAAGGTAGAGAATTGAAATGAGTCTTCATCTTGAAACAGTACCCATAAAAATGCGATTAATATGTTCAATACAACTTGTCTCATTTATTCCCCTCCTTCAAATGTGAATTGACAATGCTATGGAAATAATTATCATCCATATTCAATTTTGTTGCATTTTCAGTAGCATTCATCACAACTGGCGCTGCAATACCCATTGCAAGTACGACTGCTACTAAAATACCCAGAATCGTTTTACGGTGCTTAGGTAGTGGATTGAAATCAACCTGTTCACCATCATTGTCTCCAAAGTACATAATAAATAAAATTCTAAACAGACTATACATTGCTAATAGACTTGTGATAATCATTAACGCTAAGCCAATGTAGTTACCATTTTCAATCGCACCTTGGAAGATGAGTACTTTTCCTGGGAAACCACTAAATGGCGGTACGCCTCCAATCGCAAATATCATAACAACAAATGCAACACCAAAGAATGGTTCTTTCTTAGCTAATCCACATAAATATTTATATTCGCGGTAACCAGACATATAAACTAAACTACCTATAATAAAGAACAACATTGTCTTCACAATAATGTCATTCGCTAGATAGAAGATAGCACCATGTACACCTGCAAAGGTATTGGAACCTAGACCTAAAATGACAAAACCTATCGATAATATAACTTGATATGAAGCCACTTTCTTAATATCACGATATGCAATAACACCGAAAGCGCCTATAAGCATTGTGATACATGACATAAATACTAACAATGGATGTGTCACACCCGTATGTTGATCAAATAGAAGTGTAAAGAAACGAATGAGTGCATATGCACCTACCTTCGTCATTAACGCTGCAAATAAAGCGGCAAGTTCACTGTTAAGCACTGCATAAGCTTTAGGCAACCACATAAATAGTACTAAGGCAGCTTTCGAACCAAAGGCCACTATAAATACAATTGAAATAATAATAATCGCTTTATTATCATGGATTTGATCTAAACGTAAAGCAACTTGTGAGAAGTTTAATGTTCCAACCATCTTGTATAATAAACCAATACCTAGCAAGAATAACCATGATCCTACGATATTCAGTACAACATAAATAATGGCTGCTCTTAATTGTTCGACAGATTGTCCTAACGTTACTAATACAAATGAAGCTAGTAACATGATTTCAAACATAACATACAGGTTAAATAAATCAGATGTTAAGAAAGAGCCAATAACGCCTGTTGTTAAGAATAAGATAAAAGTAGGCAAGTAGTATCGATTAACACGATCTTCCCCACGACCAAATCCGTATGACATAATGAGTGTCACAACAAATGACGCCACTGTAACCATAACTAAACTCAGTGAATCACCTAAGAATTGGATACCATAAGGTGCTGCCCAACCACCAAAATCAAGCGTAATGGGTTTATGTTGTAAGACGTATATCAATAAACATAATGAAATAATTGTATTAACAGACATTGTTCCAATGTACAAAATTTTAGATAGCCTGTTCTTTTCTTTAGTAAAAACAAGGACTAATGCACATAACAATGGTAATAGGATTGGAAGGACTAATAAATTACTGTTCATTTTCATCCTCCTCTCCTCTTAATACATCAATATTTGCTTCTTTAGTAACACGGTATGTTCGATAAACTAATACTAGTAAGAAGGCAGTCATTGCAAATCCGATAACGATTGCAGTTAAAACAATAGCCTGCAATAATGGATCCACATAATTAGTATTAGAACCGTGAATTAAAGGTTCCGTCATCTTATTACTATAATGACCCATACTCATAATAATTAGATTTCCCGCATGCGTATAAATCGAAATACCTATAACAATTCGAATTAAGTTGAGTGATAGTATCATGTACGTTCCTATAAATACTAAAAATCCTATCACAAGTAATAATATTAAATTCATGATTTACCACCACTCAAGGCCAACATAATTGTTACGATGACGCCGACAACCGTTAACAATATCCCTAATTCAAACAATGTAATTGTCGTTACATGTAATTCACCTAATAATGGAAAATGGATGTATGCTTCACTTTGGTATAGGAACGATTTACCAAAGAAAACCGGAACGATTGCAGTAAGTGCTGAGATTATGGCACCAACAATCATTAACTTTTTAAAATCAATAGGTAAACTTTCTAATACTTCATGTACATCAAAAGCTAGGAACATTAGGATAAAGGCCGAACTAAAGATAAGACCACCTATAAAACCGCCACCAGGATTGTTATGTCCCGCAAAGAAAACATAAAAGCCGAATGTTAATAAAATAAATACGACGATTTTAGTAACGGTTCTTAACACAACATCATTTTCTTTCATCTTGGCCCCTCCTATCTTTGTAATGTAATAATGTATAAATACCTAAACCGGCAATAATTAAGACGATACCTTCAAACATTGTATCTAAGGCTCTGAAATCTCCTAAAATAGCATTTACAATGTTTTTACCACCAGTCAATTCATAGGCATTCGTATAATATTTAGAAATTGACTCTAGACCATCACCTTGTTGCGCAATAAATATGAGCGTTACTACGGCTCCAGCCATAATAAATGATACGATAATTTTGATTGCTTCTTTTTTCATATTCGCTGTTGTACGAGCGATATTTGGCAATCTAGAGAAACTTACAATAAAGAGAATGGTCGTAATTGTTTCTACTACTAATTGAGTTAACGCTAAATCTGGTGCTCTCATTAATAAGAAGAATAATGCAACACTGTAACCAATAATTCCATTTAAAATAACCATTGTTAAACGTTGTCGAATAAACACTAACGCTATACCGACAACACTAATCATAATGCCTAAAATAACTTCCAATGGACCAAATTCTGAAACTTCTATTTGATGTAACTTTGGCAAACCTACTTGGAATATGCCATATGCAATTAATATAGAGAAAATAAGAACCGTTATAATATTATAATGGTTTAATCTGTTATTCATTAAACCTCGAATCATTTGACCTGAATAACGTTCAAATCCTCGATACACGTTGCGATAAGAATTTGTAATAGAAGCATATTTAATGACTTGATGCGTAATAGCTTTCCAGTTTACTTTTAACGCTACAATGAGACCAACTATAATAACAATCACACTAAAAATGAGTGGCAAATTAACACCATGCCATTGAGAAACATGCGGTGCTATTGCATCTACGCTACTACCCAAATTGGTAACATTTCGTAGTGCCGGCAATACTAAGTGCTCAGTGAAAAAGTTGGGAATAAAGAAAATGATTGGTATCATAACCATTAAAATTATTGCAGGTAAACTGAACAACCAAGGTTCATGAATATGTTTCTTTGGCACTTTCTTTTCATCAAATTCTCCCCAATAAGTTTCTTTAAGCATGTAAACTGCATACACAAAAGTAAAGATACTTGCTATAACACCAATAGCTACAACAATAATCGTTAACGTTAAACCAAATTGTTGAAGTTCGATTGCGCTAACTAAAGAATCGAAGAACATCTCTTTACTTAAGAAACCATTTAACAACGGCACACCTGCCATTGATAACGCAGCAAGTGTCATAACTAAATTCATTTTCGGGAAGAATTTACGCATTCCACTTAGTCGGCGAATATCTCTCGTACCAGCTTCATGATCAATGATTCCGACACCCATAAATAGAGCACATTTAAATATTGCGTGATTCATTAAATGGAATAAACCGGCGAATAAAATTAATGTATACGTCTCTGACATTGGACCTGATGAGTGTTGCGCAACACCTCCACCTAGACCAACCATCGACATAATCATTCCTAGTTGGCTAATTGTTGAATACGCTAAGATACCTTTTAAATCATATTGTCTTAAGGCCGTTACAGAGCCAAATATCATTGTAATCAAACCTACAAAAGTAACAATATAAATATAACTATCACTTAAACCTAAGATAGGCGTGAATTTAAATAGTAAAAAGATACCAGCTTTAACCATAGTAGCTGAGTGTAAATAGGCACTTACAGGGGTTGGTGCAGCCATGGCTTTAGGTAGCCAAATATGGAATGGAAATTGGGCTGATTTCGTAAATGCACCTATTAACAACATTATCATCATTGGTATAAATAGAGCATGTTTACTAATGCTATGACTTTGAGTAAGTAATTCTGAAATCGTATTTGTACCAGTAATGATATACAACATAATGAATCCTGTTAATAAGGCTAAACCACCTAAAACAGTGATAATAAATGATTGAATGGCGCCTAATTGACTTTCGGCATTGCTATACCAGTATGAAATTAATAAGAATGACGATACACTTGTTAATTCCCAGGAAACATACATTAAGATAGTATTATTTGAGACTACAATACCCAACATACTAAACATGAATAATAATAAATATAAGAAGAAACGCGGTAAGTTATCTATATTAACAGATAAATACTGAGTAGCATAAAAGAATACTGCCACCCCTATAATGGAGATAATTAATCCAAACATTAATCCT
This sequence comes from Staphylococcus sp. HMSC62B09, assembly GCF_001839115.1. Lineage (NCBI taxonomy): Bacteria > Bacillati > Bacillota > Bacilli > Caryophanales > Staphylococcaceae > Staphylococcus > Staphylococcus sp. HMSC62B09. The sequence goes on along the minus strand of NZ_KV840120.1, from coordinate 22,023 downwards.
AGACCATCTAATCGAAAATCTAGATTAACATCAATAGCGGGCATCCATGGAATTTTAAATTCTACAAATTTTCCATGTAGAACATTAGGAATTTGAGCTAAGAAATATCCCGAAGCTAAAATAGGCGCTAACAAAGCAATATATCCAGCGAACCGTCTCAATGGCTTAATAAACAACGTCATTAAGACGATTAACATAATAACTATTAGTCCACCTAGTAAATATACTAAGCTCATCAAAAGCCTCCTTTTCATTGAAATTCAATTATAAATTTAAAGCGATAATTGTATGAAGTTCATCATCGGCAGACAACCCGATAAATTTCACCGTTTCTTGAGTTGTCTGATGACCTAAATATTTTTGTATGATTGCAATAGAAATACCCGATTGATAAGCATGATAAGCAAATGTTTTTCGCAAAGTGGTCAATCCAATATGACACAAACCTAACTCTTCAGCGGCATGATGAATGATTCGGTAAGCTTGTTGTCTAGATAACTCTTTATGTGTTCTTATCGATTGGAATAATAAATGATCATCCATAAGCTTATTATATTCAATAAATCTTCTAACCTCTTCACGTAAATCGTTTGGTAACAAGATTTTGATTGCAGGCGCACACGACTCAATCCAAGATGATTTTATTTCATCTTGATCAATCATTTTGACGTCTTTCACTTTTAGATTTAATAAATCTGTTAAACGTATACCCGTATGTATAGCTAATTTAAATAAAAGATAATCTCTATCAGATTTCTTTTTTAATACATCATACATCTTTTTTATATCATCTTTATTTCTGATCGGTTCAACTTGATTCATTTATCCACCTCATAAAAGTTTCTTATTTAATGATAAACCATATTTTAGTAACATTAAATGTTTTTGCTCAAATTTCTTTATATAAATGTGTCCCTTTTATGAATGGATTTCGATATATAGAGTGAAAGGAGGTGACAAACATATGAATGAAATTTCACAATTATCTGTTGTTTGCACGCATATCACTCACGACGCAAGTGGTAAAGCGAAAGAAACAAAACGTCGTTTTACTAACTTAAACACTAAAGCCACAGATTCAGAAATCAGATCATTCGTCAATATCATTGCACATCTGATTAATGAAACATTCGATAAAGTTGAGGTGGTTAAAACACAAGTTTTAGCCTAATTTAACTTAAAAATTAAGAAAGGAGGTATTCTACATGTCAAAGACTTTAGAACTTGCTTTTAAAACAAATTTAAATAAAACTGCTAAATTGCAATTCCCACAAGTTAACGTTGCTGTGTCTGAGGCTGATGCTAAAGCTGCTATGGATAATATTATTAAACTTAATATTCTACAACCTACAGTTGGCACACCTATTAAAGCCACTTATGCTAAATTAATAGACGTTACGAGTACTACTCTATTTGAAACTAAATAACACATTCTGATGTTTCAATGAGTGTGAGACAAAAAATGTTTCATGACTACTGCGTATATTCGTAATAGTTGACTAAGCTGACAAGACGCTTAAATCAAGCTTTTCTCACTTCTAGTCAACCTTGCGAAGCTAGGATGAAGAATTCGAAAAGAATTCTGTCCTAGCTTCTTTTTTTATAATTAATACTTCAATAATTTATATTCTGAGTCCACCATTAGTAAAATGCGTTGATATTCGTATTTTGAAATTGGAAACTAAAATGCGTATAATAATGATGTTTTAGTTATGAAAGAAAATATAGGGGGTCTATCGTGGCGTTTTTATTTATACTCGGTATTGTGGCTGGTATGATGGTCCCAATCCAAACCTCAATCAATTCTCGCCTAGGACGATATACAGAATCATCTTTTTATGCATCTACCATTTCATTTTTCGTAGGTACACTATTTTTATTTATTTTAAATATGATTTTTAATCCTAAATTATTTGATGCTTCATTTTATAGTGGACATACAATTGACTATCATTGGTGGGTTGGTGGTCTACTAGGTGTTTGTTTCTTAACAGGAAACTTATTATTACTGCCTCGTTTAGGCGCAGCGTTAACTGTTGTCATGACAGTAGCTGGTCAAATCATCATGGGGGTCTTCATAGATACTTTCGGACTACTTGGCGCAAGCAATCATTCATTCACTTTCCTAAAAGCAGTAGGCATCATAATCCTATTCTTCGGTATCTTATTAATGAACTATATACCTAAAAATAAACTCCAAGAAAAAACAAATCATATGTTTTATGTTTGGCTTATCATCGGCTTTATATTTGGGTTTGCGCCACCATTACAAACTACAATTAACAGTGGTCTAGCTCAGCAAATGCATAATTCGCTATTTGCCGCACTCGTATCTTTCACTGTTGGTACATTAGCATTATTCATTTTAACGTTAATATTTAACAGAAGTCTTAAAATTAAAATCACACACCCTGATATCGGTAAAATCAAGCCAATACATTTTATTGGTGGTGTTCTAGGCGTTGTATTTGTCACATCAAATATAATTCTGATGCCGTTTTTAGGTGCAGCACTGACAACTATCGTCGCAATGTTAGGTCAAATGTTAATGGGCGTTATCATTGATCATTTCGGTTTAGGCGTTCGCAAGAATCCAATAACACTTCGCAAGTTTAGTGGGCTAATTGCCATAGCTATAGGAATTATTTTGTTACGCCTCTTTTAGTTTTTACAACACTATATTAATATCTTTATTTAAAATGTCTTCTTTTCTTAGTAATTGAGAAGACATTTTTTTATTTATACGATATTACACATATTCGTTATATCTCCATTGTATAATAGTTGTATAAAAATTTTATAGAGGTGTTCTTATTGAAGACATTTTTTACCCCGTTAAGAATTTTAATTGCCACACTTATCCTCCTCGTCATATCCTTTATATGTTATATTTATGCAAAAATCCCAACAGAACCTGACACATCTAAAATAGAAACCATTACTGCAAAACCTCAATACTCTCTTTCATTCATTGGCGAACAACAACCTCAAGAAAGTTTCACTTTATATTTCAATCCATCTTTAGGAAATGTTTCTTCCTTACTTGTCAAAAATGATGAAATCATCCATTCTGATACACCTTTATTAGAGTATTATAATCCGCTCCTTGAAAAGCTTATTGTAGATAAAAAGAAATCCTTATCCTCACTTATCAACCATTCACCGAAACAATCAATTAGTCAACAGTTAACGCTAAACAGCCAAATATTAGAACTCCAAAGTCGACTGCAAACACGCATTAATTCCCCTATTCCTGGAAAAGTAACTATCCTAGAAGCACATCCTTCTAAATTAAATACAAAAATAATGCAAATTAATAGCGAAAAACATATTATTCGTGCTAGTATAACTGAATCTCAATTGGAACATATTAAAGCGAATCAAGATGTAAACGTTACAAGAAATCACTCCAAATAATTTACTGGTAAAATTCTTTCTATCATTCAAATCCCTTATAAAGTAGAAAAAGGTGAATCAATTTATCAAGTAGATATTTCGACTCAAGATCAATACCCTCTTGGACGCCACTTTGATATCGATGTTGGAACTTCTAAAATAGAACTACCTATAAGTTCAATTTATGAAAATTATTATGTTTTAATTACACAAAATAACAAAATTATTAAAAGAAGAATAGAATATACTAAAAGTCAAAAAAATGGGTATATTGTGGTATCCAATGGATTAAATATTGGAGATAAAGTGATTGTGCATCCTTCATCATCACTTCTACAAAAATAGCAGTGATTTTTTGCAATTGTATATTCATATTAAATTTTATTATATAGAGCGAAATAATAATTGTTCTTAATTAATTGATTTTTATAAATTGCTTTGAAATTCAAACAAAGAATATAATAATCAAAATATTGTTTTATTAAGTACTTCTTTGTTTACTTCTTAATTTTATTTAGTTATAATTAACTAAATAATATAGCATTAAATTAATTTAATAAAATTCTTTTAATCTAAATTATTTAAGTAATTTTAACTATTATAAGACGTTATATATAATTTAACGGGCAAAATAGAAAAAGTGCACAATTAGTTGGGGAGGTTTCAAAATGGCAATTTCAAAAATCAATGATTGTTTCGAATTATTAGCAATGATCACATACGCAGATAAATTAAAAAACATCATCAAAAAGGAATTTTCAATTAGCTTTGAAGAATTCGCAGTTTTAACATATATTAGTCAAAGTAAAGAAGAGGAATATTATTTAAAAGATATCATTAATCACTTAAACTACAAACAACCACAAGTAGTTAAAGCAGTGAAAAATTTATCTCAAGAAGATTATTTTGATAAAAAACGTAATGAACACGATGAAAGAACTGTATTAATTCTTGTAAATAGTACACAACGTAAAAAAATCGATTCATTATTAAATAAAGTAAATACTCGTATCGAAGAAGCTAACAAAGAAACTGAATTATAATTTCTTTGTGGCTTTTCTAATTCTATTCGTTTCGATATGAATTTATAACCCTGATATATTATTTTTAAATAACAAAGCCAATAAATGAAATCCGTAAATTTCACTTACTGGCTTTTTTGTATATCATATGACGTATTACAAATGTATTTTAAATTATAATATTTCCATCTAATATATTAATGTAAAAGCTTTATATTATGATTCATCAAATAGGCATCCACTTAAAAAAATAACTGATATCATTTAATGATTCATTTCTGTTACCTGTTCAACATTTTCTAAAAAACTTAAATATAAGACTAGAAACTTATATTCTTCTTCAACATAGGGTGCATGTCCAGATTCTTCAAATAAAACCTTCTCAACATTTTGATAACGCTCTTCTATTTTATAATGATTCTTATCATTTATAATTGGATCATAGCGTCCGTTTATAATTAATGTAGGAACTTTAACATAATGCGTGTACCCTTTATTCGCATAAGCCGTATCTAAAAGTGCTCTGCTTGCTATAGCACTATCCTCGGAATTTTGTTTACTGTATAAGCGTTGCCGTTGAATCCATTTCATTGCTGATTCTTGTTCTTTATAGATATACGGGAATAATAGAAGTAATGCTTCAGATTTATTAAACCCTGCAATTTCGTCTTGGTGCTCAATCATTAATTTCGTAAAACCATGAACGATATCCTCAGCTTTTGAAGAGATAATTGTTAAAGATAATACATGATTTTCATGTTTTTCGGTAAATTCTCTAGCAATAATCCCTCCCATATCATGACCTAATAGATGCGCTTTCTTTAAGTTTAATTTATTGATAAGTACATATAAATCTTTCACATGATCTTCTAAGTTATATGAATCAGGACGTGACGATTTACCATGTCCTCGAACATCATACGCAATCACTCTATAGTTTTGTTGGAGTTGTTTGTTTAATAAATCAAACGCTGCCGAATTACCATCTAAGCCATGAATTAAGATAACGGGGCTGCCATGTCCTTCATCTTGATAAGCTAATTTTGTTTGGTTTAACGTTTCGATTTTTTTCATATTGGCACCTCCCTTAATTGTTACTATACCCACTTCATTAAAAGTTACGCTATGAATGTTCTTAACTTTATTAAAATCATTATTATATAAATATTTGTTAAATTAAAAAAGCACTTGTAACAAGTGCTTTTTAACTCAGTCAATGACTGCCAATATAATAACGCCTGAGACATTGCTTATATCCTAGGCTCTACTCTCAAGTTAATTTACTTATCTATTTTGAACTAGGAATGTAAACTCAAATAATATTTATTTCAAGCTTATGTTAGTTAAGCATTACACCCTCGTCCTTGATGATAATTTAATTGTATAAAAAACGATCAATGCCACTATCATGATCCATATAATAAGAGAAATGATTTGTGCAATTTCAGGTTTTGTCACTACTGCATCGATCGTCTTTTGACAGAATAATAAACCAATTGCTGTATACTCTATTTTTTTAAAAAAGACACCAATTAAGCTTAGTATAATACCTATAAAAAAAACGACTTGATGACTATAAATAGTGATGGGAATGATTCCCCAATTTAGATTAAAAGCACGCATAATGATTAAAATTAGTGCGATTATCGCAATGATATACCCTAGTATCATTTCAAAACGATTGCTATATAGAAACTTCTTCTTATCAATACGAATATTAATAAAAATAGTTAATGGAAAAATGATTATACAATAGAACATAGAAATTGCTGTAGCCGCTTGAAATGGCACATATTGCTTATCATAAAGATATGATATTAAGATAAAATTCATAATAAAGAAAATAACAGGATTCGTTTGTAAACCGAATAAATTTCGTTGAATAATCAAAATGATTTGTGCTGGAGATTTGCCACGATAATCTAAATAATCTTCATCTTTTGATTCAGACCTTTTCAAATCATTGCGCAAATTTTCTTTTATATCATCGATTAAATTAGGTGCCATCCCTTTGTGGCTAAAGTAATCGTTAATATTTTCAAGTAACACTTTATCGTTGGTTCTCATGAGTTACTCCTTTGCTATAGTTTAATAACATCTATACGATTTGTTAATTGTTCAATTTAAAATTTTATCATACATTGACATTATTTTCTGTTTAATGACGAAAAATAAGAGCATGACGTTATTCAAAAGTTGGATTTAACGTCATGCTCCTAGTGATGAAATTATAAAATTTGTTATTTTTATTATTTAGCAAGATCAATACGATATAATTTTAAGTTTTTATCTTGAGGTGAATTTGAGCCAAATTGATAGCTTGTTTTACCTTTTTGAATATATCCAAAATTGCCACTTACTTTATTATATTGAACTCGTGCCACTGCATTTTGGCCTAAACTTTTCTTAACTTGATTATAAGTTGGGCCATTAGCTTCATTATAAGTCATAGAAACTCTAGTAACATAACCTTGGTTCTTTTTACCTACTGCAGTTACAACTAATAAACCTTTATTTGTGCGATACTCATAATAACCTTCATTGTTGTTTGGATTTTTAGAATAAATCGGTGTACCATATTTGTTTGAAACATTTTTGATTGATTCGCCAAGTGTAATATTTTCTAATGATTTTTCACCTTGAGTTAATTGTTGAACTGTTTGAATTGAATTACCGCTAGCTGCTTCAGCATGATTAACGCCTACTCCTGTCATTACTAGTCCAGAGACTAAAAATGCCGCTACTAATTTTTTCATAAGCACTCTCTCCTTTATCTCGTTTCTCGTCTTGTGCTTATTCATAGTATACCCCATTTATTACTAAAATAACATTATTATTACAAAAATATTACAAATTAGGTTGTTTTATGTAACAACTTAGGATGACGACTGAAGTTATCCTAACAACAATTAGTGTTCAGGCATATATTTCTTAATAAATGGTGTTACATCTTCAATAAACTTATCTTTCTCTTCCTCAAAAGGATATAAACTTGATTGAGCATACACATCAAATTGTGACTCTTTAACTAAATCGGCTACTTCTTTAGATTCAAGTGTTGTAATACGCTCACCATGTTCTCCCGCAATAATTAACGTCGGTTTCGTTACATGTTCAAATACGCTTGAAATCGCAGTTTCTTTGAACACATCTTCAATCGCTTGTGTCTCCTCTTTTGTAGAAATTGCATTCGTATCCTCAACATGTTTTAAAAACTTATTAACTTTTCTCGGCTTATGATAACGATGCTTTTCTAAAAACTTATTTTGTTTTTCATCATCCCAGTTTCTAATTTTATGTGAATATTTTCTGAATAAACGTTCTTCAGGTAATTCACCCTCAATAGATGTTGGTGTTACCATTATGAGGGATGACACATAATTAGGATAACGTTCTGCCAAATCCGCAATTATGGCTGCGCCCATTTCATGACCTATTAATGCTGATTCATCAATATACAAATAATCTAGTAATTGTATGATATCATCGGCAAATTCTTTGAAATCAATTTGTCTTGGTTTATCTGAATAGCCATGTCCTCTCAAATCTAGTAAAACTACTTGAAAAGATTTTGCCAATTCTTTTGCTAAATTTTGAAATATAGAAGCATTTTCATATGCTGTATGTACTAAGACAACAGGATATCCCTCACCCATCGTATTGTAATGTAAGGATAAACCACCTTTTCTAGTAAATAAATCCATCTTATGAATCTCCTCCTTGTTTTATATGAATCGGTAATATTGATAATAACTCTTCACTTGTAGCAATAATAAAGTCAACCTCTTCTTCTAAAGGTTCTAATTCAGCGTCATCATGTTTAAACCACACACTTACCATGCCCATTGCGCGAGCTGGTGCTACATCATTTAAAGCATCATCACCCACATACATTATCTCTTCAGGTTGAACATTTAATTGATTAATCATATCTTCAAATATTTTAGGATGAGGCTTACGGAATCCTACAGTTTCAGAAGTTGATAAATAATTGATTACATGCCCTAATCCTAATGAATGTAAACGAAATTGTTTAATTTTAGATTTACCATTTGCGATAACACCTAAAACATAATTATTTTGCGATAATTTCTCCAAAGTATATAGCGTGTCATAATAAGGGAATACGTAACGATAGAAATGCATTTCAAAATCATTAAACAAATCTTTCCATGTTAAACGATCAATATGGAACTGCTTAATAATTGCTTTATATAAATCAGGTTTATCATTATCTTCATCGTCATCTAATTCTATAAATTTTTGTTTAAAATCTGCTAATTGAACATGTACGAAGTAATCATGAAATCGTTCATATTGTTCCTCAATGAATTTATCTCGAGATTTTGTTCTATCTAATAATGTACCTTCTAAATCAAACACGATTGCTTTTATATGACTTAAGTCCATTGTCAATTCCCTCTTAACTCTATAATTATTCTCATTTTATCAAAAAGTCTTCCATAAAATAATAACGTAATATCCATGTGATACAGTTAAATGTATGTTTAAACATCTTTAGATTGCTTAAGCAAAATGTAAAATAATGTTGGAATACCTATTAAAGCCAAAATAATACTAGCTGGTATTTGCACAGGATGAATTAACACACTACCAATCCAATCTGCAACCAACATCATTGTAGCACCGATTAAAATATTTAATATCATTTGAATGCCTAACGTAAATCTCCAATAATAACGTCTTATCAGTTGAGGCACTATCATGCCGATGAAACCAATAATACCTGTATATGCTATCGCGACTGCTGTTATTATAGATGCTAGTGTTAGTATCAAAAACATGACTTGTTGGACGTTTAAACCTAATGACTGGCTCTTCAATTCACCTAATTGTAATAACTTAATCGCTGGCACCATACTAAGTAGAATCAATATAATAGGTATAGCTATTAGACCGATGTATATGATCTCTCGCGTTTCAGCCGCTGCAAATCCTCCGAAAAAGTAGTTAGCTATTTGGTTCATCTTATTAGGTTTAATTAAAACTAGAATATACAATAATGCATTAAAGAGTGCACCTATCATCAAACCAGTAATAATAAGAATTTTAAGTGGATAACCACGTGAGATTTTGGCAGCAATCATTAAGACAATCAACAATGCGATTAAACTAGCGCTAATTGAAAAGATGGGCACCCAAATAAAAGATAATCCTAGAAATATCGCCAATCCAGAACCGAATGTAGCACCACTTGCCAGTCCTAATGTAAAACTATCGGCTAGAGGATTATTTAAAACAGTCTGAAACATCTGACCTGCTAGTGTTAATATTGCTCCTGTTAATAAGGCCTCAATAATTCTTGGCAACCGAACTTTAAGCAATATCATTTGATTAAATGAATCCGTTAAGCTCCCTATGTCCCATAGTAAATAAAGTCCTATAGCACCGATTAAACATATGCACCAACTTAGAAATGTTAAATATATATTTCTTGTCATTTTATCAACTCATCAATAATCTATCTATTATTTCTTCTATTATAACTGATGATATAAAAGAATGGGACTGAGGGCAGTATTCTTTTAAATTCGTAGACTTAGCTTGCATTAGTTATAGCATTTCTATATAACATTCTTTTTGCTAGGTCCCGTAGTTGCGTAGTCGCAAAAATAATTAAAACTGAGAAAAGCTTGATTTAAAGCCCTTCTCAGTTCAGTCAGCTACAGGGGATTTGTAATGTAACTTTTCAATATAAATTGTACTAATCTCACTTTTACAATAACTATTTAATTCATATGAATTTATCTTTTATAAATAGCGTCTCTTAATTGTTTTAAACCTTCATCAATACGGGGGCCTGGACGTGAAATTTCATCACCGTTCACAGTTTCAATACGTCCATTTTTCACAGCTTTAATTTGACGGAAACCATCACGTTTTTTAATCACTTTATAGTAATCTGATTTAGATAGACCTTCTGTAGAAATGAGGATATCTGGATTCTTTTTAATGATACTTTCTTTATCCACTGGTTTCCAACCTTCTATATTTGAAAAGCTATTTTTAGCATCTAATTGGGCTAACATGTCATCAAAAAATGTATGTTTGCCTGCTGTATATATTTCAGGTTTAGAAGAGACTTCCATAAAAACAGATTGTGACATATGATGTCTTGGCACCGACTTTATTACCTTTTCAACATTGTGCTTCGTCTCATCAATAAGTTCGTTAGCTTCATGTTCACGTCCTGTTACTTTACCTATTTGTTTAAAAGTTTCATACGTTTGATCCAATGATTGTGCATCTTTCACATAAACCACTTTTACACCATTTTTTTCAAGACTATCTAACACTTTCTTTGAAGTTCCTTTTTGAGATTCATGTGCTAAAATTAAATCGGGTTTGACTTTTAATAAGGCTTCTTTATTTAAATTCATTGTATTAAATTGTTCTTTCCCCTTTTTAACATCTTTAGGGTAATCGTCCACTGTAGAAACACCTACAACATCTTTTCCGAGACCTAATTCATAAAGAATTTCCGTATTACTTGGCATAAGCGACACGATACGTTTGTATGAATGCTCTTTCGAGTTGGAATCAGATTGATTACTTTGTTTATCTTCTTGTTTATGTTGATCGTTTTGTCCACAAGCGACAAGAATCAACATGACTAAACTAAGTAATATCCATAATTTTTTATTTAACACGTTCACACATTCCTTTCTAGATTATGTATATGTATGCATATATCATAACAAATAATATTAAATATTAATTTAAGTTTTTCATATTTACTTGTGTAATTTTATACTATTATTTGTTTCATGGAAAATTTTAAATATTAAAAAGCATTGAATATCTCTAAATTTAGAAATACTCAATGCTTTTCTTAACATTACGTTGCCTTGGGATTAGTTCCATACTCATTTGTACCTTTTTCACTATCTGTAACACAATAAATCAATGCGAAAATAGATACAATTAATAATACGATCGAAATAACTAACACAACTACCGTTGCAATCATTAACGATACGTCAGAATAAAAATCACTCAAATACATATTAGATATTGTTTCTATTAATACAATTAATCCTCGTAACAGCATCGATATTAACATAATTAACGGAATTAACATTGTGCGCCCAACATCATGAAATCGACGTACTGACATAGTAAATGTACCTATTACAATGATGACATCAATCGTTTCATACACAATGTTAAAAAACGTATCTCCACCGCCAAACACCCATTTAAGTAAGTCTGCAAGTAAACTTAATAATACAAGTACGATGATATTAGCTAATGTTGCAAACCAATAATGTCGTCTACGAGTTCGACCTTGTACATTGAAATAATTTTTCCAGAATAGCTGATACGACTCAATCATTATAGCGTCTCCTTTGAATATGATTCACTATAATCATTACACAATAAAGGATTAAAGAAAATACTTTATTTAATATAAGCTCGAATCGCTCTTGCAACATACTCATTTAAATAATCATTACGATTTTTATTTATATTTTTAGCAAAACGTTCATCACTTTCATAAGTGAGTGCCATATATTCTAAGAATTGATTGTCCGCATTTGGTACTTGTCGTTGTAATATCTTTTTTAACGTTTCGATATTTTGATACGTAAATGCGTCATCCGCTGAATAGCCATCTTCCAATAGTTGATTCATCTCATTAAAAAATTGATTGAATTGTTCATTAGTATGATCATCATTATCTTGCTTCTCAGAATCACTAAATTGAGTTCTATTATCTTGATATGACCGATAGTAATCCGTGTCACCATATTTTAGCGCCGCTTCTTTATCATATTGTTCATTCACATCAAATTGATTAAATTTGTCCATATTAATCTCCTCATTTCTATGATTAATTAGATGATGATTGAGGTAATCAATGATTTGATTCAGGTGATTTCGTTGATGAATAATTTGAGCATAATTTTCTTCTAATATTACATTTTTATCATTAATACTTTGCTGAAAATAGTCTTGAATGTTCTCAAGCGATAAATTGAGTTGTCTAAGAAATAAAATTGTTTGTAATTTTGATATATCTTGAGAATGATAATAACGATACCCGTTATCATCAATATAACTAGGCACAAGTAAACCAATCTCATGATAATAACGTAAAGTTCTTGTACTAACCGACGTCACTTTGCTCACTTCATTAGGTGTAAAATAGTCATGATTTAGCATTATTTTATTCTCCACTTTACTTTATTTTTAATATCATTAATACCTCATTCATCTATTTAAGAGTGTGGACTATGACGTAACGTTAAAGTCAATCATTCTTAATTAAAATGATCTTCTAAAAATGTGTATTTTTGAGTCCCATTTCCATTAAAATAGTTTTTCCCAAAATTATCTAATAAGGCATGAAACTCGTTAGCATCTTGATTCGTAAAATGAGGAGGCAATGAAATTTGCTTTTTAAATTTATCATAACTTTCTGTATGGGCGTAACCTAACTTACTATACAAACGTCTCGTATAACTATCAGGAATAAACTCTATACCTTTAAAGATATAGACGAGTAAAACATCAGCTGTTTCGCTACCGACGCCACGAATTTTTAGTAATTCTCTTCTTAGATTATCTCCATAATGTTGAGCAATATTTTCATAATCAAAATTAAATTGATTTAACCACTGAAACAAAGCATGAATGGCTTTCCCTTTATTCCTATAAAACCCGCTGGAACGGATCGTTTCTTGTAGTTCAGTTAATGGCAACGATAAAATTTTTTGAGGATCAAAGTTTGTTTTTTCTTTTAACCGAAGTAAAGCCATGTCTGCATTTTTCCAATTCGTATTTTGGACTAATATAGCACCGAGCATCATTTCTTCCGGGCTCTCAGCGGGCCACCAATGTTGCGGTCCCATATGCTCTAATAAAGTTTCATAAAGTTCTTCTGTCGTAAGCGTTGGCATACTCTCACTCCAATCTTTACATAATAATACCCTCACAAATCGAAATTTATGAGGGTGTTATCAAAATTTATATAATTCTCTTGATTACATAGATTCAGGTGCAGAGACACCAACCAGTGCTAATGCATTGTGTAACGTAATTCTTACTGCATCTACTAAAGCTATATGAGCTTTCGTCTTTTCTGCATCATCTGTTAATACTTTTTCAGCATTATAGAATTTGTGGAATGCAGAAGCTAAATCTTGAATATAGTTTGTTAAACGATGTGGTGCGCGACTTTCTGCTGCACTTTCAATAGTTGGTTCAAATTCAGCAACCTTCTTCAATAAGTCGATTGCTTTTTCATTTGTAATCGTTGAAAAGTCAGCATCAGCAGTAACTTCAACACCTTGTTCTTTCGCTTGTTTTAAGATTGAGCAAATACGTGCATGCGCGTATTGAGCATAGTAAATTGGATTATCTTGTGACTTTTCTTTGGCAAGTTCCAAATCAAAGTCGAAATGAGAATCAGGACTACGCATTGTTAAGAAATAACGTGCAGCATCAATGCCTACTTCATCCATAATTTCACGTAAAGTAATCGCATTACCTGTACGTTTACTCATCTTCACTTCGACTCCATCTTGCATTAAACGAACCATTTGCATGATTTGAATTTCAAGACGATCACTATCCACACCAAATGTTTCAAGACTAGCTTTCAAACGATAAATATAACCATGATGATCGGCACCCATTAAATCGATTAGGATATCATTACCACGATTAATTTTATTGTAATGATATGCTGTATCTGGCGTAAAGTATGTGTAAGTACCATCTTTCTTAATTAATACTCGGTCTTTATCATCTTTAAAGTCAGATGTACGTAGCCATGTCGCACCATCCGCTTCATACGTATAACCTAGTTCATTCATTTTAGCTAATGTGTTATCAATGGCACCATTTTCATATAATGATGTTTCACTGAACCAGTTATCAAAGTGGACGTTGAAATCAGCTAAATCTTTTTTCAATTTATCCATTTCATAATCGACACCTAATTGTCTGAATGTTTTAAGACGTTCTTCATCAGAGTAGTCTTTCATTTCAGGGTGTTTATCAGCTAAATCTTTACCAATTTCGATGATATCTTTACCGTTATAACCATCAGCTGGCATTTCATGACTTGTATCACCAAGTGCCTCGAAGAAACGTGTTTCAATAGAACGTGCTAAGTTAGTAATTTGATTACCCGCGTCATTAATATAATATTCACGTGTTACATTATAACCTGCAGCAATTAAAATATTAGCTAATGAATCACCTACAGCAGCATTTCTAGCATGACCAATGTGCAAATCACCAGTTGGGTTAGCAGATACATATTCTAATAAAATATTCGTGTTCTTAGATTCTTCTGCACAACCGAATTTGTCACCTTTATTGATAGCTTCTGGGATAACTGCAGTTAAATACTGATTATCTAAGTAGAAATTAATAAAACCAGGGCCCGCGATATCTACTTGCTTCACGTTCGCTTTACTTGTGTCTAAGTTATCAACGATAGCTTGAGCAATTTCACGTGGATTACGTTTCGCAATTTTAGTTAATACCATTGCAATATTCGTTGAATAATCCCCGTTTTTAGTATCTTTTGGTATCTCTACTTTAATTTCGGGAATATCTTCAGCCAGATTAGCTTTTTCAATACTTGCTTTAATTTCTTCTATTAAAGTTGATTTTACTTTTTCAATAATATTCATTCGCTTATCTCCTTATAATTAATTTCATATTGATATGAGCCCATCTTTTCATCGTTCTGATGTAACTCGTATTGAATTTTTAATTTTCCACCATTTTCATTCACAAAATGCAGGATGCTACGTGTTTTAACAGTTAAAGGAATACGACCAGCTGGTATATCGTAAAGTGTAGTCGTATCATGACCTTCCACAAAGTGAAGATTCATATTAATATCGCCTTTGCGTATTAATTTAACACCGCGTTCCTCAATTTTAATTGTTACATTAACGACTGCATCTTCAATTTGTTCTTGGTATCGAATATAATCTGCGTTTTTCTTTTGCCATGAACCTTGAGCAGCAAATTCAAATTTTTGTTTTTCACCATTTTGTTTTAGAACTTGTTTCGTTTGAACGTCTATATTCTTATTCAACGTTTGCCTCACCTTAGCTTCGAAATAATACACCACATTATAGCATAAATTAGATAGTGCATGTAGGTGATACTTCTCAGTTTTAAAGCATTTAGGATATATATAAGTATCATCATCTATTTTGATAAATTTAGTAATAAAAAGAACCGTATATAGGTTAAATCTTGGAAAATATTACTATAAAATGACTTATTAGAAGTAAACTATCAGCGTGTATTTGGAGATGATATAATATACTAGTCGCCTATCTCTCAGGCGTCAATTTAGGCGAAGAGAGGAGGTGCTAATCTATGCTAGAAATCCTTGTTCACATCACGACCACAGTCATCAGTGGTTGTATTATTGCGATATTCACGCATTGGCTACGTAATCGCAATAATAAATAGGCGACCATAGCCACACCTAAAAATCCCCTCACTACGGCAATAGTGAGGGGATTGGTGCATCTATGCTAGTTTCCTTGTTAACTAAATTATAACACTGGTGAGTAGAGAAATGCAAAATGATTTCACACGATGACTCAACAAATTAGAAGAAACATATTAAACAACGGTAGAAATTGAGGTGTGCGATATATTCGATACTAGATAAACAACATATTTTAAAATTGTAGTTTCTTTTTTAGGTAATATCATTCTCACATATCAATATTATTAGAAACTATTAATGTAATAGAAAACAATATATGATCCTACATTGACATTAGCATTTAATTTGGCAAGACTATTTGGTACCACTGTGGATGAATTTTTTCGGTTCTGTTGCAAAGTTAAAATTATATACACATCTATACAAAACTATAAAAGCAAATATTGTTTTAACAGTAAAGCGTTTTGTTAGTATTAATTATTTTTCGCTTTTCAGTATAAATATTACATGATTTTTAACTTTGCAACAGAACCATCAATTTTATATCCTTTAAAAACTTCGAAGAATAATTTAATAAAAAACCATCGACAAAGTGTATATCTTTATCGATGGTTTAATCTATCAAATAAATATTTATAATTAATCTTAATTTATGCTTCTAATTGTTTAATAATCTCTCTATTGAAATCATCTAAGTCATCTGGTACACGACTTGTTACAATATTGTTATCTACTACAACTGATTCATCGACAACATGTGCTCCTGCATTAGATAAATCTTTACGTACGTTGATAACACCAGTTATTGTACGTCCATTTAAATCGTCAGTATCAACTAGTAAAAGTGGACCATGACAAATCGCAAATGTTGGTACATCATTTTGAGTAAAGTACTTAGTAAAGGTACCATAACGTCCTTCTTCATCACCACGTAAATGGTCAGGTGAAAATCCGCCAGGAATTAATAAAGCATCATAATTTTCTGGCTTGGCATCTGAAATGCTAATATCTGCAGTTACTTTTTCACCATGTTTACCAACAAGTTCTTGTTTTGCTGTATCTCCAATAATTTCAGTCTCAAATCCAGCATTTTCTAATGCTTCTTTTGGACTAGTTAATTCTATATCTTCAAATTCATCTGCTAAAATGATTGCTACTTTTTTAGTCATAATACACTATCTTCTTTTAATTGTAATGTTTTAAATCTTGATATTATATACACCAAGAACGAGAGGTTTAAACATAAATTGAAATGATTAAGCATTTCCGTCAATTATATCACGACATTTTTTAGCAGCAGCTTTTGGATCGTCAGCGTTTGCGATGCCACCACCAACAATAATTAAATCTGGTTGTTCAATCGCCACTGATTTAATTGTATCGGGTTTGATACCGCCTGCTACAGCTACTTTTGAATTTGAAATAACTGATTTAACAGTACGTAAACTTTCTAAAGGTGATACACCTTTAGCTTGTAAATCATAACCAGTATGTACTGCAATATAATCAGCACCCATTTTATCTAATTCAGCTGCACGTTGTTCTAAATTTTGAACCGCAATCATATCAACTAATAATTCTTTGCCATTGTTGTGCGCTTCTGCGATAGCACTTTTAATTGAAGCATCTTCAGAAACACCCAAAATTGTTACGATATCAGCACCGAATTTTATAGCTTGACTTACTTCATAACTAGCAGCATCCATAATTTTTAAATCTGCTAACACTTGTGTGTTAGTGACTGATTTACTCATATGTTCAACAGCAGATAGTCCTTCATTAATAACAATTGGTGTTCCAATTTCTACGATATCAATGAATTCCTCTACTTCTTGAGCTAATTTTGCTGCTTCTTTTTGGTCTAATAAATCGATTGCTAATTGTAATTTCATTAAAGTTTCTCCTCTCTATCTTTTTATAATGCTATTATGGTATTAGTTATTTAGAATAACAATACTGACATTTTTGTCACTATATGTAAATGGAGGATTCGTTTTGTTAATTGAATATAATAATAAAGCATTTTATACATCGAAAGATTTAGCCCTGTCTGTCATTGGTGGAAGATGGAAAATTGCCATTGTTTACCATCTTTTGCAGAATAATCGTTTAAGGTTAAGTGAATTACAAAATAAATTACCCGATATCAACCAGCGAATGTTAATAAGACAACTTAGAGAACTAGAACAAGACAAAATTCTCGAAAGGACGGTTTATCCAGTAGTCCCTCCTAAAGTAGATTATAGATTGACTGAAATAGGTTTAAAGCTTGATAAAGTAGTGTTTTCAATTTGTGATTGGGGTGATGATTTTCTAGATACAGTTAAAATTAATAATCATAGATAATGAGAGAACCTACATTTATCAGAAGTTTTCACCTAAAAAAGATATATTAAAGTTTTACAAATCTTTAATGCACCTTTTAGAGTGTTTTTAAATCTATTCTTTAATAGACTATAATATTCACTTTTTATTACTCCGTTTTTTCTTTAGATTAATGAATTTAGGGGATAATTTTGAACTGCGTTTCTTCTTTTGTCTTGATACTATAAAAAACAAAGTTATATAACATAAGACGACTTATCGAAAGTCTTATATCATCGTATATTCGAAGGTGATATAATATATGCTTCGCCTTAACTTCCGACGGTATTTTCGGCGGAAGGAGGTAAAATCATGAGTTTAATATTTGTTAGCATAATTGCACCCATAATATCAGGGTGTATAGTTGCGATTTTTACGTTTTGGCTAAACAATCGCAATAAATAATAAGGCGACAAAACCTCATCATCAAAAGAACCCCCAATCTACAGCCATAGATTGGGGGGGCGGTGATTCATGAGTCTAATATTTGTTAAATGTATTATAACACCATAGTGTGTAGGAATACAAAGATACAAAAATAATATTGATTAAGAAGGGATAATATGAAAGTACTTATAATTGAAGATAATATATTTATGGGGGAGCTAATACAAAAAATGTTAAAATTAAAAAAATACCAAGTGGATTGGCTTAAAGATGGTGTTGAAGTAATGGAATACTTATCAGCAAATAATTATGATATTTTATTAGTGGATTGGATGTTACCTAAGAGTAGCGGAATTGAGGTTATTAGAGAGATCCGAGATAAAAATATAAATATCCCTATTATTATGTTAACTGCTAAATCACAGACTGCTGATAAAGTATCAGGGTTAAACACAGGTGCGGATGATTATTTAACAAAACCATTTGAATTTGAAGAATTAGAGGCACGTATATTGGCAAATGTTAAACGTTTCTCTATGACACAAAACATGCAACAAAATACTAAAAAGATAGGAAATATAACCTATCATTATAATCAACATCAATTCACCATTAATCAAAGTACTGTTTATTTAACACGAAAAGAATATCAATTATTAGAATTATTGTTTTTGTATGAAGTGGCTCCCAGAGATTTAATTATTGAAAAAATATGGAATATCGATCAAGTAGTAACAAGTAATAACATAGATGCATTAGTTAGACTACTTAGAAATAAATTGAAAACAGTAGGTGCTTCTATAGAAATTAAAAATATGCGTAATATTGGATATAAATTGGAAGTGAGTGATTAATGAAAAATCATTTTTTGAAAAGATTTATTAAATATGTCACATTATTAATCTTATTACTGCTTGTATTATTTATTTCTATTATTTTGATATTTAATTTTAACATCAATAAAGAAATAAATGAAACAGCAGAAAACCAAACAACCAGTATTAAACATGCTATAGAACAACATGACAATGTGAATCAAGGGCACGACTATTTTATTGTAAAAAAGCATAAGGTTTTAAATAATCATACGCCTTTTTCTATAAAAGAACTTCAAAACAAATTTGTTGGTAAAGTAAAGAAAAATTATATTAATGGTGGTGATGGCATATTATTTAGCTCGGCAATCAGTAAAGGCTTATGAACAATTAATGAATGAACAACAACTGTTTGTACAAAATGCCTCTCATGAAATGAAAACGCCAATAGCTTCTTTTTTATTAAGTACACAATATTTGGAAATGATTGAAGGTCATCATATAAGTATGGAAAGTAAACAAACGTTACAACAAATGAAAATGGAAGCACAATATATGCAACAGCTCATTGAATCTATGTTACTTGATACTAATAAAAAAAATGAAGTAGTACTCATCAATGTGTCAAAGAGGTTTGATGAAGTAATTCGAACAATTGAAAGTGTCTATCAATCAACAATAGAAAAACGCTATTCCCCATATTTAATGTTTACTATGCATCCATTACATGTTAAGCAAATTATTAATATTTTATTAGAAAACGCTTATCGTCATAACACTAATAAGACTAAAGTAACTGTTAGTGCATTCAAAAATTTTAATAGTTTACAAATAGAAGTTTCAGATAATGGTATCGGTATTCCAGAAGAAGAACAACAAAAAATTTTTAAGCGCTTCTATCAAGTTAATCAAAATCAGAAAGGTTCAGGCATCGGATTAGCACTTTTATATAATATTGTTAAACAATACCATGGAACTATTGAAGTAAAGTCTATAATAGGTAAGGGTACAACATTTATTATAAAATTGTAAAAATTTCAGTTTCATCTTCTATATTTAAATCATTAAGAAAAAGAAATTAGAGGAGCTGAAAAAATATGCCTTTACATCCATTGTTTATTCACTTTCCAATTGCATTATTATCATTAGCAACTATTATCTCGATATTACATTTATTTTTGAAGAAAATTAATTTATCTATCACATTAACCACGCTACTTACTACAGGCATGGTATTCGGAATCATTAGTTACATGCTTGGAGACAGTGGAGAGGCATTTGCCATCCAACATTATGGGGTGAAACATGTTGAGAAGTTAGTACATTTACATGAAACATTCGCCCTAGCCTCACTTATAGCATACGGGCTTGCTACATTAACTCAATTAGGTAATATGTGGTTTGTAAAATATAAAAAGATATGTACAGTCGCTACAATTATTTTAACAATTATTGGACTAATATTACTTGTGATTGCAGGTCATTTAGGTGCGAGTATCACTTATGGAAAATAAAGGAGAATAATATATGAAACAAACTTATTTTCATCATGTAGAACACAGTAAAGTACAAAAGCAATCTAAAGTAACTTTATGGGCAACGCTATTAATTACTTTATTTTTTACAATTATAGAATTTACAGGAGGAATACTATCTAACTCTTTAGCTTTGTTGTCAGACTCCTTCCACATGTTAAGCGATGTACTTGCTCTCGGATTATCGATGTTGGCTATTTATTTCGCAAGTCGTAAACCAACAGCACGTTTTACTTATGGTTATTTACGTTTTGAAATACTAGCAGCATTCTTAAATGGTTTAGCACTATCAGTAATTTCTATTGGTATTTTTTACGAGGCAATCATACGTATGGTTTATCCTAAACAAGTTGAAAGTGGATTAATGTTCTTCATAGCAACAATTGGTTTAATAGTAAATATTGTGTTAACGATTATATTAATGCGTTCTTTAAAGAATGAACAAAATATCAATGTACAAAGTGCATTATGGCATTTTATTGGAGATTTATTAAATTCAGTAGGCGTGATTTTAGCAGTTTTATTAATACATTTCACAGGCATACAATTATTCGACCCCATTTTAAGTATAATCATTTCAATCATTATTTTTAGGGGTGGTTATAAAATTATGCGCAATGCTTGGATGGTATTGATGGAAGCTGTGCCACAAGAATTAGATACAGACAATGTCATAGAAGCAATAAAATCTGTTCCTGACGTTATAGATGTACATGAATTTCATTTATGGGGAATTACAACAGATCAATATTCTTTAAGTGCCCATGTTGTTTTAGATAGTAAAAGAAGTATAGATGCTTTTGTGGTTATAAATGAAATAGAAGATTTATTAAAAGAGAAATATGAAATATCACATACCACAATACAAATAGAACATTTAGATATCAATCATCTTAATGAGCCATATTTTGAAAAGGTTAAAGAAAATATAAAAAATTAGGTTCTGTTGCAAAGTTAGAAAAATATAGCTAATTACCGTTTTATCATGTCGTTGTTCCCTTAACTGGCTAACATATGCCTAATTTCGTGGCATGGCGAAAATCCGTAGATCT
>NZ_KV840119.1:0-10352 GCF_001839115.1 Staphylococcus sp. HMSC62B09 | reverse complement strand
TTAGACATTTATTTTTCAACTTTGCAGCAGAACCTAATTTTTTCTCTTTGTAAATAAATGCAAAGAGATACCATAAGGATCTCTTACATAACCATAACCTTCAGTATAGAATTCTGGACTAAATGTTTTCAATACCTCACTGCCTTTTTCTATTAACTGGTCATATACATGTTTAGTTTCTTCTACTTGGTCAAAAGTGAGACAAAGAGATATATTATTACCTTGTGTTATGGGCAAACCTTCAGTGTCATCTGCGATCATAATTTTTATATCTCCAAATTGAAGTACACATTGATCAATTTTATTTAAATCATTTTCGTCAATATTAAGTTTCTTATCTATAGGTCTATCTTTAATACGTTGAATATACAGTGTTTTAGCGCCAAACAGCTCTTCATACAACTTTTTTAAACCCTCTGCATTTTGAGTGATTAAAAAATATGGACTTACTTGAAATTTCATGTTTTTTCCTCCTTAGATTTGTTATAAATAAAGTATATACTTAATTAGTGTCATCTATTGACACTAAAAGGAGAATAATAATGAAAAAATCTGTTAGATTATATAATATGATTGAATATTGTAATGAAAATAGGAACTTCAAATTAAATGATTTAATGTCAGAATTTAATATTTCTCGTAGTACCGCTTTAAGGGATATAAAAGAAATTGAAGCATTAGGAGTACCTTTATATAGTAATCCAGGGAAAAATGGTGGTTATACGATCATAGGTAATCGAGACCAAACGAAAATAGCAATCTCAGATGAAGAGTTGAAAGCTTTAGTATTTACACTTTCGAGTATTTCAAATGTGAGTAATCTACCTTTTCAAACAGAATATCAAGAAATATTAAAAAAATTATATAATAACTCGAATAAAAAAGAGTTAATAAACCAATATAATGATCTATTTCAATATTTTAATGAAGATAAGTATCAGTTCAAAAGTTATAAGTTATTTAATGAAATCATTAGATTGATAATTGAGAATAAGTCTTTTGAAACCTGTTATTCACAAAACTATATTAAAGAACAATATAAAGGTATTGGCATTATGTATAAAAATCATCAATGGTATTTTGTTGTAGCTAATATAGAATCAAAGTTAGTGAATCTATTAAATATTTCGAAAATAAAAGAACTATATGAAATGGGAGAGACTCAAGAGTGTAATGATATAACTATGCAGAATTTTCAACAGTTCATGGTTAAAAATGAAACAGCTATTGATATTCTTATTAGAAGCAATGTTATGGGATTGAATATCTTGAAAGGCTACCTGTGGAGTGACTATATGATTGAAAATATTGACGAAGAGACATATTTATTTAAATCAAAAGTGAACGCGAAAGATATAGATTTTATAGCTAAGTTAATTGTCACAGGTGGTGTCAATGTAAAAGTAGAGACCCCTAATAGTTTGAAAAATGCTGTTAAAGTTGAATTAACTAAAATAATAAACATGTATTAATAGTAATTTAATCATAATTGTAATAACAAAAAGATGACAACATTAAACAATTTAAATTTATACAAAAAAGCATTACCAAATTTAAAATTGGGTAGTGGTAGTGCTACAGCATACATAAATAGTTATAATTAAATAAAGATGGGTCAATGAAGGTGAATTAAGTGAATAAAAATATTACAGCTCTAAAATCTACTGAAAATACTACATATATGCAGTATACGGTTCATATCGATGATCAAATTATAAATAATATAAAAGAGTGTACCAAAAAGTTTAAAATTTTGCCTATGGAAGATAAAATTCCATTATCACCGTTGTTACAACCAGAATATGCAGGAGAGGTACAAGATTTTATTAGTACATATGAGCAGTTTATGATTAATTTTGGTAAAGTAATATTGGATAGTCAAGGCATAAAAATACAGTTTGAAAGTGAATCATTAAGTAGTATTCAACGAGGCATTCAAGAACATTGTTACTTAAATGAGCGAACAAATGACATTGATGTGACTAAAGAATGGTATTTATGCAAATTTTCAAATCAAATATTAGAAGAGGATAAAAATCAATTGTATAATGCTTTAAAGCAACTCATGAATGATTCTAAAAATAAAAAGCAAGCTTTTCAAGAGGTGTTTAAGGTTCATATTGATATTTATCTCTACAATAAAGAAAAATCTGAATATAAGTATCAAGTATCTAGTTATTTCAATCTTGTAAAAGAAAATCCTAAAATAACTTATAAAAAAAGACATTTACAAGAGAAACAAGGTGTCAAGGGTACAACTTTCACGAACAAATTAAAATTATTGAACAAAATGTATGGTGTAGATGTTGCAAAATATCAGCCATTTTATAATTCTAATAATCCTGAATATGAAAGAGGTCAATTTGGTGAAAGATACATTTCTCAAAGATCTAACTATGAATTTAATAGACTTCAATATCAAATTATAGATATGTTATCGAAAATACTTGATAAGCATCCATTACCAAAGTCAGATAATAATTATAAACATATTCCAACTATTGAAAAAGCAATATTAAGTGGGGATTCTCATAGTTTTTATGAGTATTTTGAAGATATAATGAAAGAAATTATAAGTATGGAAAATTCTTCTTTAAAGGAAAAATTATTGACTGATTTTACATATCAATCTCAATGTAGATGGTACTCTGAAAGTGAAAAATTAAAATTGCAACTTGAAAGTTTTATGCATAAAGTTTTGGAGAGCAATTATTATGAGGGTAACAAATTATATAGAATGTTGTCTCATGCAATTGAAGAAACAATCAATGAGGCTGATGAAGATAAGGTTCATTTCAATTATTTTAAAGATTATTTTTTGACAGACGGTGGGGTGAAGAATTGGGAGCAGATTAGCGAGAAAATTACTGAATTCAATGGTAAAGTTATTAACGATATCCAAAATGAATATAATAAGATTCAATTTAATAACGCAAATCGAAATCAGAAACTAAACTTTAATTATTTATACCATTGCTTTGAGTTTAGTAATAACTTAGTAAAAGCAAGGGTAAATGGAAATAGAGGTTACATTTTATATTTTGTAGATAAATATAAAATAAAAATGCCCTTTTTGGATCAATTATTAATCAATTATTTGAATCAAGAAATAGGTCAGGAAAGTATTAATTATAATATGCAAACATTGTTTGAAAAAGAAAGATATGATAGAAGTAGTACCATTGAAAAATTAGTAGCAACAAGCAAATTTAAGTATGAAAAAGATGATTCAGATTTATTCAAACAACTTTTCAATGATGTTGAAAATTCAATAGACAGATTAGGTATTTACTTACTAAATAATGGTATAAATTCGAATGATGAAAATGCAAGATATTATAGATCGTTTTTAAAGGAACTTAGTAGAATAAAAAGTAAATTAACGCCATTTTCTCTTGAAATAAGTAAGTCTAGCGGAAGAGAGCAACATTATCCTGATGATGCTATTGATGATAAAGATGAGAGAAGAAAAAATAAAGAAGAAACATATCATGCTTTTGATGATAAAAGCGATATTGACTCCAAATTAAAGAATAAAATAAATGTTTCTATCGATAATTTATTGTCAGTTAAAATTAAGAGCAATTTGTATGATATTAGTCCAAATACAAAAAAACAATAACTATAATGAGCCAACTCAAGAATGAGTTGGCTTTTTAATTGTAATTTTACGCTTCCATTACAGGAATCAATGTTATGGAAGCCATTAAGCAATTAATTTGAGTCATTTATAGTATAGGTACAACGTTGTGATGTTCACATGATAATCAGCCCGGGAGATTATTGTGTAATAACTTATAGAAGGAGCAAATCACCATGTATCAAGCAAATATACGTGATTTAATTACAAAATTGCCTCAAAGCAATAAAACAGAACACTTTTTAATGAACAAATTTTCAAATCAAGATAAAGTTCAGCAGCTACAAAGACAAATTAGCCAACAGCTAGATCAACAATATAATGAGCTTTTGGCTAATGAAAAAGCTAAGCTAGACCAATACGTGGAAGTACACCATAATTTAGAACCATTAAAGAAAGAGATTGAATCAGAATCTATTAACCTTGATACCGATAAATTACCTGATATCAAAGCGACAATGCTTGAAAAGGCTAAGAACGATGAACATTTTGATAAAATCGAACAGCTATTTGATAGATTAGATCAGTCATTAAATGGTACGAATCGATTATATACGCAATTATCGTTGATTGGCACACGAACACATCGGATCACAACGAAAAGATTTAATGTTCAAGGCTTGCCTAAATTAGTCCAACAAATGATTTTACCTTCGCAATTTAAAAAGGTTTATACAATAGATTTTAAATCATTCGAACCATCAGTTGCTGCGTATATGACACAAGACGAACAACTGATTGACTACTTGAATCATGAAGAAGGGTTATACGATGCATTACTGAGAGACTTATCTTTGTCAAAAGAGAAGCGCGTGAGTGTGAAACGTGCATTTATAGGGTCATTTCTTTTTGGCGGTCGTTATAGTAGCTCTAAATTCAAAATCAATCAAGAGGTTAGTGAAATTAACTGGCTACAAGTAATGAGCAAATTCAAGAAGGTCATTGAATTTAAGGAGCAAGTCGAAAAATATAAAACAATGCCTACGCCTTACGGCATTGAACATGATATGAGCGCATTTCAAGGTAGTAGTATTATGGCAATTTATGTACAAACGGTAGCAAGCTATATTTTCAAGCACATTTTGTTGGAAGTGTACAAAGCACAGTGCGAAAAAAAAACGTTCAAGATTATAGTGCCGATACACGATGCGATTATGATTGAATGTAATGATAAGGGGATTGCACAAAATGTAGCACAGCTCATGAAAGATACAGCTAATCAACTGTTTAATGGTGAATTTGCACATGTGACAGTGGAAGCTTTAGGAGGTATAGACAATGAATAATGATAGAGGAAAAAGTCTTCAAATTCCCCAAAGTACATTGTTAAAAGAAGGATCTATATACGTTGCTACGTTACATTCTGTGTACGAGAAGAACTTCTCAGGTGATATTAAACATCAGTTTACGTATGAAGTAGAACTTAACCAAGAAACGCACTATGTAAATCGCAATATTACCGTAAAATCTATGAGTCACCAATTATCAATTGCTGATTGGATTAAACGTCACAGTAACTATAACGTAAACCACATTAATTATGATCCATACATTGATCGAAAACATTTGGTCCTTGTAGGGCAATATAACGGAAATTATTATATTCAAGATGTAGCACCATTAGATGAATTTGGAGGGGTATTGTAATGAATCATATTTTAGAAATGTTAATAAAATTATTAAAAGTGGGTATGGAGGCAATCGACCGTAAAGGTCTGATTGCCATCCTAACAAGTAGTATTGGAAATGATGAAATGGATGATTCTGAACAAGCTGTAATGGTGTATAACGAGCTTATCGATAAGCTACAGCTTAACATTCCTAAAGATGTCGACTATAGACCTAACATATACAGTTATTTTGGTATTCAAAAAAAGCCAAATGACACAATATTAGTGGAAATGATGATATGTATTTTTCATATCAAGCGTTTTGATTCAGAGTTGTTTGTTTTCAAAGATAAAGGTTGGCAAAAGGTAAGTGAAGATGAATTGCAAGGGTTGATATCTAAAATGATACAAGTGTTGCTAGTTGATTATAAACCTTCACTAAGTACTTTGAAAAACGTAGTAGATGGCATACAGAAATCAACGGACATAGAAAAACTTGTTGAGCATAGACAGTACATTGGTTGTGGACGAAATATGTTCAATCTAAAGACCTTTAAAGTGGTTGATAATGACCTTGAAATATTCCCTAAAACACGCTTAGATTTGGAATTAGATATAAATGACACGATTACGGACAAGATACCCCCGAATTTCAAACAATATATGTTAGAGTTGGCGAATTATGACCATGATTTACAATATTTCCTTTTCCAACATATGGCAGTGTTATTGACGGCAGATACTAAACTACGTCGTGGACTTTTTTTGTATGGAACTGCAAAAAATGGGAAATCGGTCTATATTAAATTAGTTAAGTCATTCTTTTATAGTAATGATATCGTATCTAAAACACTTAATGAACTTGGCGGGCGTTTCGATAAGGAAAGTCTAATTGGTAAACGAATTATGGCAAGTGATGAAGTGGGGAAAGCTAATATTGATGAAGCAACTGTGAATGATTTCAAAAAATTACTATCTGTTGAACCAATTCATGCTGACCGTAAAGGAAGAACGCAAGTAGAAGTTACTTTAGATTTAAAACTCATTTTTAATACGAATGCTGTACTCAATTTTCCATCATCACATGCAAAAGCATTAGAGCGTAGAATTGCTGTTATTCCATGTGAATATTATGTTGAAAAAGCTGACCCTGACTTAATTGAAAAGTTACAGGATGAAAAGAAAGAAATCTTTCTTTACTTGATGTATGTGTATAAGCAAATTGTAAAAAATGATATCGAGTACCTCCAAAATGATCGTGTTACTGAAATTTCTCATGATTGGTTAAATTTTGGATATGAATTTGTTTCTAGTAAATCAGCAAATATTGCACATCAGAAAGCGTGTATTAATTTACTCAGAAAACTTATAGAAATCAAACCAGGGTCACGTATCAAAGTGTCTAGGCTAAATGAGGTTATTAGAGATGAAATTAAAGTAAGCTCTCAAGTTATTAATGATTTGGTTCAAGCTAACTTTAATGTACAAAGTAGACTAAATAATGGTTATAAGTATTGGGTCGATTTAGGATGGAAAGAAACTGATAAAAAAGATGACATGATTTCATTCGATAAAAATGAGAATGTAACAGATGATGAATTCTTATACGAAGATGATTTGAACTTAGGTTGGGAGGACTTTGACGATGAATAATGAACAAATTGAAGCATTTGTAGAAGTGCTTGTGCCTATCATAGAAGAACGTATCAATAAAGGTAAGTAATCTAATTACGTACTACAGGCAGTTGCCTGTAGTACTCATATGATTAAGTGGTAAAAGTGATAAAAATGAAACGAAATTATAAATATATATTATCTATATGTTGTTACAAGACCGATGGTCTGTAGCAATAATCTAATAAAAGGAGCGGTATGATATGAAGGGTAAAATTGCACTTTATTCACGTGTTAGTACGTCTGAGCAGTCAGAACATGGTTATTCTGAAAAGGAGCAGGAACAACTACTCATCAAAGAAGTTATGAAAAATTTCCCAGGTTATGACTATGAGACATATACTGACTCAGGCATTTCAGGTAAAAATATTGAAGGTCGTCCGGCAATGAAACGTCTATTACAAGATGTTAAGGATAATAAAATCGAAATGGTATTAAGTTGGAAATTGAATCGTATTTCTCGCTCAATGAGAGACGTGTTTAATATTATTCATGAATTCAAAGAACATGACGTAGGGTATAAATCGATTTCTGAGAATATTGATACATCCAATGCTTCTGGAGAAGTACTCGTTACAATGTTTGGACTAATAGGATCTATAGAACGCCAGACTTTGATTTCCAATGTGAAACTTTCTATGAATGCTAAGGCAAGGAGTGGAGAGGCAATCACAGGTCGTGTTTTAGGCTACAAATTATCACTTAATCCATTGACACAGAAAAATGATTTAGTTATTGATGAAAATGAAGCTCATATTGTACGGGAAATCTTTGATTTATATTTGAATCACAATAAAGGACTTAAAGCAATCACGACAATTCTAAATCAAAAAGGATATCGCACCATTAATCAAAAACCATTTTCAGTGTTTGGCGTGAAATATATTTTGAATAATCCAGTCTATAAAGGCTATGTCAGATTCAATAACCATCAAAATTGGGCTGTTCAGCGAAGAAGTGGTAAAAGTGATAAAAATGATGTGATATTGGTCAAAGGTAAACATGAAGCCATTATAAGTGAAGATGTATTTGATCAAGTTCATGAGAAACTAGCTTCTAAAAGTTTTAAACCGGGTCGACCTATTGGTGGAGATTTCTACTTACGTGGCCTTATTAAATGCCCAGAATGCGGAAATAATATGGTATGTCGACGGACGTATTATAAAACGAAAAAGTCCAAAGAACGGACAATCAAACGCTATTACATTTGTTCATTATTCAACCGCTCAGGAAGTTCTGCCTGTCATAGTAATGCGATTAATGCTGAAGTCGTCGAACGCGTAATCAATGTTCATTTGAATCGTATTCTTTCACAACCTAATGTTATTAAGCAGATTGCGTCAAGTGTGATAGAAGAACTGAAACAAAAGCATAGTAAACAAACAGAAATAAAATATGATATTGATAGTTTAGAAAAACAAAAAGCAAAAGTTAAAACACAACAAGAACGATTATTGGAATTGTTCTTAGATGATGAAATGGATAGCGAAATGTTAAAAGCTAAACAAAGTGAAATGAATCAACAGTTAGAAGTATTAGACCAACAAATTAAAGAAGCAAAACAAGCAAATCAATCACAGGATGATATACCCAATTTTGATAAGTTAAAAGCACGACTCATTTTGATGATAACACGATTCAGTGTGTACTTAAGAAAGGCTACACCCGAAGCTAAAAATCAACTTATGAAAATGTTAATTGATTCAATTGAAATTACGACAGATAAACAAGTAAAACTTGTAAGGTATAAAATTGATGAAAGTCTTATCCCTCAATCTTTGAAAAAAGATTGGGGGTCTTTTTTTATGCCCAAATTCCAATTTGAAATATATGGTCAAAATTATTATTTCATCGACCAAATTACCACTTTTACCACTTAATCATATTAGTGATAGAAGTGAGGGAAATGAACTGAATATCAGATATATATTATAAAAATGATGTGATAAATGTGTGCATCAATCAAATACACTAGGAGGTCATAATTATGACATTGGAACAACAAGTCAAAAACTATATTACGAATCTATTCAAATTACCCAAAGACGAGGTGTGGGACTGTGAAGCAATTGATGAAGTTGCTGATAATATCATACCTGATCAATATGTAAGACTCGGGTCAAAGAAGTATTGGATATGTTAGAAACAAGCAATAAAAAGGTTAGTATACTGACAAATCCTCAAACAAATGAGATGATGCACCCGTTGAATCTCTTTGCCAGAAAAGCATGGACAATCAAATCATTAAAGGAAATGAAAATAAATAATTTATGACACTTTCTTATTAGTTAGTTATTTTAAAAAAGTCTTTATTATCAAAATAAATATAGAGAAGTTTTGTAAATTTGATATATAATGATAACAAACGAAGTGTAAATGCATTGCTTATTATATCATTAGTGATATTATTAGTAATTTTATTAGCAGTAGGATTAGATACAGCAAGTCATATGTATCAGGTTGATTGAAGATATGTAGACCTCTAAAAAGTCTAGCAGCAATTTATTATATCGTCGTAGTTTGGGGTTACTAATTTAAAATAATAAGGGGAGATAAAATGAAAAATTTATTAATGGTCT
Organism: Staphylococcus sp. HMSC62B09; assembly: GCF_001839115.1. Taxonomy (NCBI): domain Bacteria; kingdom Bacillati; phylum Bacillota; class Bacilli; order Caryophanales; family Staphylococcaceae; genus Staphylococcus; species Staphylococcus sp. HMSC62B09. Next base: position 849 of record NZ_KV840119.1, on the reverse strand, counting down.
TAGCATCAGTAGCTTTATTAGCAGTTATCTTAGCGGCAGGAGTATTTGGATATAAGAGTTTTACAGATATTAATAATAGTAAAGAAGATAAGAACGGGGAGGAAGTAAAATCAAATAAAGAAAAAGAGTCTAAAAAAGAAGCAAAAAAAGAGCAAAAAAATGAAGAACAGAATGTTGAAGAATCAACTGAATTAGCACAAGAACAAACAATAGAAGAACAAACTGTAGAGGAAAATAAAGAACTAGATGTAAATGCGGAAATTGCTAAAGCAGATAAAGATGGTGACGGTGTTGCAACAAGAGATGAAATGACACCAGAATTATGGGAATTAACCAGACAAGGAAAGTTCCAACCAACTTCTCGTGAAATATATTATCAAGATCCAAACGCAAGTGAAAAAGATGATGAGCCAGTAACAGATAATGAAGTTAACAATATTGATGATGAAGAAGAACGTGGAGATGTAGGTATGGACATGGAGCAACAACAAAGAAACATTGATGCTCTTAAGGAATCAGAATAAAATAATAAGGAAAGTAATTATTTAAAATATCAATGATGATAAACATCCTAAATGCCCTTTATGAAAAATATTATGGATGCCGACTTGATTTTATTAGCTTGAAGAACAAATCAAAACGTCTCAACAATCTAATCTAGAAGAAACAAAAGTACCAGACTTTGATAAGTTGAAGAGTCGTCTAAATTTGATAATAAGTCGTTTTAGTGTTTATTTAAGAGAAGCAAATCCTGAAGCAAAAAATCAGCTTATGAAGTTGTTGATTGATTCTGTTGAAATTACTACAGATAAAACAGGGCTCTATAATAAATTGGACTGATGACTAAAA
>NZ_KV840118.1:0-4929 GCF_001839115.1 Staphylococcus sp. HMSC62B09 | reverse complement strand
TTTTATGCTTTTTCTTCCAAATTTGATATAAAATCGGGGCATATTCTTGAACTCAACGCTAGACCGTTAAATGATGAACGTTTACACCACGTTCCCTTAATATTTCAGATATATCACGATAACTCAATGCATATCTTAGATAGTAGCCAACGGCTACAGTGATAACATCCTTGTTAAATTGTTTATATCTGAAATAGTTCATACAGAAGACTCCTTTTTGTTAAAATTATACTATAAATTCAACTTTGCAACAGAACCGTATATTTTATATAGAGCATTCTCACTAAAAAAATTACACATATCGTGAGCAATGAACTGATTATACTTAACATTAAAAAAGATGATAACACCTTCTACACCTCCATATCACAAAAATTATAACATTATTTTGACATAAATACTACATTTGTAATATATTACAAATGTAGTCTTATATAAGGAGGATATTGATGAAAAAGATAAAAATTGTTCCACTTATTTTAATAGTTGTAGTTGTCGGGTTTGGTATATATTTTTATGCTTCAAAAGATAAAGAAATTAATAATACTATTGATGCAATTGAAGATAAAAATTTCAAACAAGTTTATAAAGATAGCAGTTATATTTCTAAAAGCGATAATGGTGAAGTAGAAATGACTGAACGTCCGATAAAAATATATAATAGTTTAGGCGTTAAAGATATAAACATTCAGGATCGTAAAATAAAAAAAGTATCTAAAAATAAAAAACGAGTAGATGCTCAATATAAAATTAAAACAAACTACGGTAACATTGATCGCAACGTTCAATTTAATTTTGTTAAAGAAGATGGTATGTGGAAGTTAGATTGGGATCATAGCGTCATTATTCCAGGAATGCAGAAAGACCAAAGCATACATATTGAAAATTTAAAATCAGAACGTGGTAAAATTTTAGACCGAAACAATGTGGAATTGGCCAATACAGGAACAGCATATGAGATAGGCATCGTTCCAAAGAATGTATCTAAAAAAGATTATAAAGCAATCGCTAAAGAACTAAGTATTTCTGAAGACTATATCAAACAACAAATGGATCAAAATTGGGTACAAGATGATACCTTCGTTCCACTTAAAACCGTTAAAAAAATGGATGAATATTTAAGAGATTTCGCAAAAAAATTTCATCTTACAACTAATGAAACAGAAAGTCGTAACTATCCTCTAGGAAAAGCGACTTCACATCTATTAGGTTATGTTGGTCCCATTAACTCTGAAGAATTAAAACAAAAAGAATATAAAGGCTATAAAGATGATGCAGTTATTGGTAAAAAGGGACTCGAAAAACTTTACGATAAAAAGCTCCAACATGAAGATGGCTATCGTGTCACAATCGTTGACGATAATAGCAATACAATCGCACATACATTAATAGAGAAAAAGAAAAAAGATGGCAAAGATATTCAACTAACTATTGATGCTAAAGTTCAAAAGAGTATTTATAACAACATGAAAAATGATTATGGCTCAGGTACTGCTATCCACCCTCAAACAGGTGAATTATTAGCACTTGTAAGCACACCTTCATATGACGTCTATCCATTTATGTATGGCATGAGTAACGAAGAATATAATAAATTAACCGAAGATAAAAAAGAACCTCTGCTCAACAAGTTCCAGATTACAACTTCACCAGGTTCAACTCAAAAAATATTAACAGCAATGATTGGGTTAAATAACAAAACATTAGACGATAAAACAAGTTATAAAATCGATGGTAAAGGTTGGCAAAAAGATAAATCTTGGGGTGGTTACAACGTTACAAGATATGAAGTGGTAAATGGTAATATCGACTTAAAACAAGCAATAGAATCATCAGATAACATTTTCTTTGCTAGAGTAGCACTCGAATTAGGCAGTAAGAAATTTGAAAAAGGCATGAAAAAACTAGGTGTTGGTGAAGATATACCAAGTGATTATCCATTTTATAATGCTCAAATTTCAAACAAAAATTTAGATAATGAAATATTATTAGCTGATTCAGGTTACGGACAAGGTGAAATACTGATTAACCCAGTACAGATCCTTTCAATCTATAGCGCATTAGAAAATAATGGCAATATTAACGCACCTCACTTATTAAAAGACACGAAAAACAAAGTTTGGAAGAAAAATATTATTTCCAAAGAAAATATCAATCTATTAACTGATGGTATGCAACAAGTCGTAAATAAAACACATAAAGAAGATATTTATAGATCTTATGCAAACTTAATTGGCAAATCCGGTACTGCAGAACTCAAAATGAAACAAGGAGAAACTGGCAGACAAATTGGGTGGTTTATATCATATGATAAAGATAATCCAAACATGATGATGGCTATTAATGTTAAAGATGTACAAGATAAAGGAATGGCTAGCTACAATGCCAAAATCTCAGGTAAAGTGTATGATGAGCTATATGAGAACGGTAATAAAAAATACGATATAGATGAATAACAAAACAGTGAAGCAATCCGTAACGATGGTTGCTTCACTGTTTTATTATGAATTATTAATAAGTGCTGTTACTTCTCCCTTAAATACAATTTCTTCATTTTCATTGTATGTTGAAAGTGACACTGTAACGAGTCCATTTTCTTTTTTTATGGATTTCTTATTTGTAATTTCAGCGATAACGTACAATGTATTACCTGGGTATACAGGTTTAATAAATTTAACGTTATTCATTTGTGTTCCTGCTACAACTTCTTCTCCGTATTTACCTTCTTCTACCCATAATTTAAATGATATTGAAAGTGTATGCATGCCAGATGCAATGATACCTTTAAATCTACTTTGTTCTGCTTTTTCTTTATCTATATGCATATATTGAGGATCAAAAGTTGTTGCAAATTGGATAATTTCTTCTTCTGTAATATGAAGGCTTTTTGTTTTGAATGTTTCTCCTACTATAAAATCATCGTATTTCATATATGTCTCTCTTTCTTATTCAAATTAATTTTTTAGTATGTAACATGTTAAAGGTAAGTCTACCGTCACTGAAACGTAAGACTCACCTCTAACTTTCTATTGAGACAAATGCACCATTTTATCTGCATTGTCTGTAAAGATACCATCAACTCCCCAATTAGCAAGTTGGTTTGCACGTGCTGGTTTGTTTACAGTCCATACGTTCAATTCATAACCCGCTTCTTTTACCATTTTTACTTTTGCTTTAGTAAGTTTGGCATCTTCAGTGTTTACTATTTTAGCATTACAGTAATCTAAAAGTGTTCTCCAGTCTTCACGAAACGAAGTTGTATGGAATATAACTGCTCTGTTATATTGTGGCATGATTTCTTCTGCAAGTTTAACAAGCACAACATTAAAGCTTGAAATGAGCACTTCTTGATTCTGATTTAAGTTTGTTAATTGTTCTTCCACTTGCTTAACCATACTTTTAGAAAGTGCTAGTCCATTCGGTCCAGTAATACCTTTTAATTCTACATTTAAATTCATATTATATTCATTTGCTATTTTTACTACATCATCGAAAGTTGGCAAATGTTCATCTTTGAATTTTTCACCAAACCAAGATCCTGCAGAAGCATCTTTAATTTCATCATAATTCAATTCAGTTATTTCCCCGGACATATTTGTAGTCCGTTCTAAATAATCATCATGAATGATAATCAGTTGTTCATCTTTTGTAATTGCAACATCTAACTCCAACCAGTTTATACCTTCTACTTCTGAAGCAGCTTTAAATGATGCAATTGTATTTTCCGGAGCTTTACTAGGTAATCCTCTATGTCCATATACAGTTAGCATATTACCTCTCCTTGCATTTTTATTTTTTTAATTAACGTAACTGTATTATCACATTAATCGCACTTTTATTTCCATTAAAAAGAGATGAATATCATAAATAAAGAAGTCGATAGATTCGTATTGATTATGGAGTTAATCTACGTCTCATCTCATTTTTAAAAAATCATTTATGTCCCAAGCTCCATTTTGTAATCAAGTCTAGTTTTTCTGTACCCCTTATCTGCAATTTTACTTAGGATTGCTTTTAACTTACCCCTTATCAGCAATTTTACTGAGAACTGCTTTTAACGCACCTCTTATCTGCAATTTTGCCTAGAACTGCTTTTAACGTACCTCTTATCTGCAATTTTACTGAGAACTGCTTTTAACTTACCCCTTATCAGCAATTTTGCATGGAATTGCTTTTAACGTACCTCTTATCTGCAATTTTACTTAGAACTGCTTTTAACAAACCTCTTATCTGCAATTTTACTTAGAATTGCTTTTACTATTCCTCTTATTAGTATAATCTCAGTAAGAATGCGTATAAAAATGAAAATTACAACCGATTTTGTAAGTGCTGACGCCTGAGGGAATAGTATGTGCGAGAGACTAATGGCTCGAGCCATACCCCTAGGCAAGCATGCACGTACAAAATCGTAAGATAAAAAAATAAGCATATCACTGTAAACTTTAAAAAATCAGTTTAGTGATATGCTTATTTATTTCGAGTTAGGATTTATGTCCCAAGCTCATCAAGCACAATCGGCCACTAGTTTATTTCTCTATCTTATATGTTCTGATATGGTCTTCTATACTGTATAAGTATACTTTTGAATATGGATCTTGTGTCAATTCACGTTCGAAATCAAATTCTTGATTATCAAATCTGTTAAAGAATGTTTCGTATTCTTCGACTGATAATTGCTCTCTAGATTCTAGCATATTTAAGTGTTTCTCTTTATCTAATGCTTTGTCATATCCTTTAACGATTGAACCACTAAAGATTTCTCCTACTGCTCCTGAACCATAACTAAATAGACATACTTTCTCTTCTGGTTGGAATGTGTGGTTCTGTAATAACGAAATTAAACTTAAGTATAATGATCCTGTATAAATGTTACCAACATCTCTATTCCATAATACGGTTCTGTTGCAAAGTTGAATTTATAGTATAATT
>NZ_KV840117.1:0-56623 GCF_001839115.1 Staphylococcus sp. HMSC62B09 | reverse complement strand
TCGTAGAAAACGGAATCAGTGTTTTAGGTAAAATTTTCGGCTTCTAATTTGAAATTTTAATTATCATGGACCAGGGCAAGCGCTCTGGTCTTTTTTAATTTATAAATATATTTCTGTTAAAATAGATTTTAGAAAATAAACGTTAAGGATGAAAATATGAAATATAATACAATATTATTAGACTTCGATGATACATTAGTTGATTTTTATGATGCTGAAGATAAAGCTTTTCACAATATGGCCAAACATTATCATCATTACCCAACAGCAGAAGACTTTCAATTTTTTAAACAAATTAATCAGGCACATTGGGAGGCTTTTCAAAAGAATAAACTAACTAAAGAAGAAGTTCTTTCACACAGATTCATTGAATATTTTAATCATTATGGGATTGAAGTGGATGGTAAACAAGCAGATGTTACTTTTAGGGATGAATTAGCTAAAGCACCCATTAAGCATTTTGATTCCACTCTAGAAACGATAGATCGATTAGCTCAAAACAATGAGCTTTATATTGTTACTAATGGTGTTACAGATACTCAAAAAAGACGTATCGCACAATTACAATTTAAAGACACATTTGATGATGTATTTATATCAGAGGAAACGGGTTATCAAAAGCCAATGATTGAGTTTTTTGATTATGTGTTTGAAAAAATTGGTGAGGACAAACGAAAATCTACCATTATTGTTGGTGATTCATTAACTTCAGATGTATTAGGTGGAAAAAATGCGGGAATAGCTACATGCTGGTTTAATGTAAGAAATAAAAAGAATAATTCTGATATAAATCCAGATTACGAAATTAAATCATTGAGTGAATTAGTTGATTTAATTGAAAATGAGTAAAAACATTTTATGCAAAAAAGTTGGAGTGGTAAAGATTCTGATAGAACTTTTATCACTCCGTAGTTTTTCCATATTATAATTAATTATTTAGGAGACCATACGAGTACATCATGACCTTCAGGATTTTTAGCGTGTACATCCTCAAAATCTTGATTCATTAAAAAATCTTTAGAATTTTGACGTGCAATGGCTTTGATAGGCATATGATAAGATTTTGCATAATCAATGAGTGACTGACCATACCCTTTATTTTTATAGTTATTTAAAACTTCTAATTTCCAAAGTAGTAAATAATCATCGAATTCTGGAAAGTAAATTTCCTCAACGTCACCCTTTTTTAGTAAAGCCATTCGGGCAACAAGGTTTTCACCGTGAAAGATGCCATAGAATGGTGATTCAGAACTGGCATCGATCATTTGGCCTTGTAGTTCTTCAACCATGTATAAATCTTTGTTACCGAATTCTCTAAAAGCCTCAAACAATTCGTCTGTTTTATAATTAATTTCAAGATGTTTTACTTCACTCATTTGCGTTATCCCCCTTATTTCTTTTGTTATATTATAACTTAAATAATATGTAAATTTCATTCAATTGTATTTTCAGGACGAAAGGGTAAATTTCACTTCAAAAATTATAAATTTTTAAGCCGTTAAATTGTCATATAATGCTATAATCTTTATACTATATGAGTAATAGCTATGTTGAAGGAGTATAGATATGGATTGTCGAGTAACTCATTTTAAAGAAAAAGATTCATTTATTTCAAAATTAAAAGAAAGTGATAAAAGTTTATTAGAATTTTATCAATATAACCCAGTTGAGACAGCTAGTTTCACGACTAGAATGAAACGTGCTAATAATGGTAGAGAAAAACAATTAGCACAAATCATTAAAGACTATATGGCGGATTTGAAATTAACTACTTCTCAGCTAGAGCATATTGAGGCGCTTGAACAAGGAGCTAAAGTAGTTATTGGAGGTCAACAATCAGGATTGTTTGGGGGACCTTTATACACTTTCCATAAAATTCTTTCGATAGTAACGTTAAGTAGTCAACTAACTAAAGAATACGGTGAAACGGTTGTTCCTGTGTTTTGGATTGCTGGAGAGGATCATGATTTTGATGAAGTGAATCATACGTATGTTTATAATGTGAAAGAGGCGCAATTAAAGAAAGTGAAGTACCATACAATGACGCCTCCAGAAACAAATATTTCAAGATATACTCCTGATAAGGAAGCTATGCTTAATGCATTAAATCTTTTCTTCGAAGAATTAAAAGAAACTAAACATTCTAAACCCTTATATAGATTATGCGTGGATATTATTAATGAGTTTGATACTTGGACTGATATATTTAAGGCTTTATTGCATACGGTCTTTAAAGAACACGGTGTGCTACTCATCGATGCACAGAACGATAAGCTTAGACAACTTGAAAAACCATTACTCAAAGAAATAGTAAATAATCATTCTAAAATTAATCAAGTATTCAGACAAACACAAGAGCAAACCATTGCATCGGGATTAACACAAATGATACAGACAGATACTAATGTACATTTGTTCCTTCATGAGGATGGTATGCGTCAATTAATATCAAAAGAAGATAATCATTTTAAATTAAGTAAATCTGATATTACCTACTCTGAAGATGAATTAATTGAATTAATAGAGACAGAGCCGGAGCGTTTCTCAAACAACGTCGTTACGAGACCAGTCATGGAAGAATGGCTATTTAATACAGTAGCATTCATAGGTGGTCCAAGTGAAATTAAATATTGGGCAGAACTAAATAATGTATTCAAATTACTTAATGTAGAAATGCCAATAGTTCTTCCACGTATGAAGATGACATATATGATGGAAAGAACACAAAAACTACTTAAACAATATAGCCTTAATGTTGAAAAAGTTATTCAAGATGGTATCGATGATGACAAAAATGAATTTGTACGTGAAAAAGCTTCCGATATGTTTATACAACAAGTAGAAGAATTGAAAGCAAAACATGAAAATGTGTATCAACAATTATTAAATGAAGTTAAGGAAAATCAAGATAATTACAATTTAGTAATTAAAAATGAAGAAATTCATAATAAACAATTTGATTATTTACTGAAACGCTATTTGTTAAATATTGAACGTGAGAATGATATTAGTATGAGACAATTTAGAGAATTGGATTTAGTATTACATCCTCACCACGGATTACAAGAAAGAATCTGGAATCCACTACAAATTATGAATGATTTTGGGATTGATGTGTTTAGTCCCTCCACTTTCCCACCACTTGAATACACATTTGATCAAATCATCATTAAACCTTAATAAATCAAGCTTTAAACCTATTTTATCGAAATGATAAAATAGGTTTTTTTGTATAAAAAAAGAATTTTAAGATATTTTACAGAATTAGTGGAGGATAGTGGGGATATGTGGTAAATTATAAATAAGGTGAGGTGATAATAATGTTCATGGGAGAATACGAACATCAACTTGATGCTAAAGGACGTATGATAATTCCATCTAAGTTTAGATATGACTTAAACGAACGTTTTATTATCACGCGAGGCCTTGATAAATGTTTATTCGGTTACACACTTGAAGAGTGGCAACAAATAGAAGAAAAAATGAAAACCTTACCTATGACAAAGAAAGACGCACGTAAGTTTATGCGTATGTTCTTCTCAGGTGCCATCGAAGTGGAATTGGATAAGCAAGGGCGTATTAACATTCCTCAAAATTTGAGAAAGTACGCTAGTTTAACTAAAGAATGTACAGTAATAGGTGTTTCAAATCGAATTGAAATTTGGGATAGAGAAACTTGGAATGATTTTTATGATGAATCTGAAGAGAGTTTCGAAGATATTGCTGAAGATTTAATAGATTTTGATTTTTAATGGAGGAATAAGTCGTGTTTCATCATATTAGCGTCATGCTTAACGAAACAATTGATTATTTAGACATCAAAGAAGATGGTATTTATGTAGACTGTACGCTTGGTGGCGCGGGTCATGCACTCTATTTATTAAATCAATTAAACGATGACGGTAGATTAATTGCGATTGATCAAGACACTACAGCATTAGATAATGCTAAAGAGGTATTGAAAGATCATCTACATAAAGTCACGTTCGTACATAGTAACTTTAGAGAATTAACTGACATTTTAAAAAACTTAAACATTGAAAAGGTAGACGGAATTTATTATGACTTAGGCGTTTCTAGCCCACAGTTGGATGTTCCAGAGCGAGGATTTAGTTATCATCATGATGCTAAACTTGATATGAGAATGGATCAAACGCAGCAACTTAGCGCATACGAAGTAGTCAATCAATGGCCATATGAAGCACTTGTTAAGATTTTTTATCGCTATGGTGAAGAGAAATTTTCTAAACAAATAGCGAGACGAATTGAAGCACATCGTGAACATCAGCCTATCGAAACTACATTAGAGCTAGTTGACATCATTAAAGAAGGCATTCCTGCTAAAGCTCGAAGAAAAGGTGGTCATCCTGCAAAACGTGTATTTCAAGCTATACGTATTGCCGTTAATGACGAATTATCTGCATTCGAAGATTCGATTGAGCAGGCAATCGAGCTTGTAAAAATTGGAGGCAGAATTTCAGTAATCACTTTCCACTCTTTAGAAGACAGATTATGCAAACAAATGTTTCAAGAGTATGAAAAGGGTCCTGATGTGCCTAGAGGGTTACCAATTATTCCTGAAGCTTACACACCTAAACTCAAGAGAGTAAATCGCAAACCAATTACCGCAACGGATACAGATTTGGATGAAAATAACAGAGCGCGCAGTGCTAAATTACGTGTTGCAGAAATTTTAAAATAAGGAGTAATTGACGATGGCTGTAGAAGAAATATATGAACCATATGAAGACGTCCAGCACAATAGTATACCGAAACAACAACCTCAATCGGAACCACAAACAAGAACAGTTACTAAGAAGGTTGTAGTTCAACTCACAAGATTTGAGAAATACTTATACATAACACTTGTTACTGCAATTGCAGTTATTGCTATTTATATGCTATCTTTAAAAATGGATGCGTATGATACGAATGGAAAGATTGCAGATTTAGACTCCAAAATTGAACAACAATCAAGTGAAAATAGCGCAATTCAATCTGAAATTAAAAAAAGTTCTTCTTACCAACGCATATACGACAAGGCTAAAGCACAAGGTATGAGCCTAAATAACGACAATGTAAAGGTAGTGCGTACAAATGGCGAAGCGAAAAATTAGAAAAAATAAATTAGGAGCAGTCCTCCTTGTTGGTATATTCGGACTGCTCTTTTTTATATTGGTTTTAAGATATTCATATATTATGATCACAGGGCATTCTGATGGACAAGATTTAGTAATGCGAGCGAATGAAAAATATTTAGTTCAAAACAATGAACAAGCTGAACGAGGCAAGATTTATGATAGAAATGGTAAAATTCTTGCCGAAGATGTCGAAAGATATAAAGTTGTAGCGGTAGTCGATAAGAGCGCAGGTAAAAGTGGAGACAAACCTCGCTATGTAGAGGATAAAAAGAAGACAGCTAAAGAACTTTCTAAAATTATAGACATGAAACCGGAAGAAATTGAAAAACGACTTAATCAGAAAAAAGCATTCCAAGTGGAATTTGGTCAAAAAGGAACTAATTTAACTTATCAAGATAAACAGAAACTGGAAAAAATGGACTTACCAGGTATTACATTATATCCAGAAACTGAACGTTTTTATCCAAATGGTAATTTTGCGTCTCACTTAATAGGAATGGCACAAAAAAATCCAGATACAGGCGAATTAAAAGGTGCACTTGGTGTTGAAAAAATCTTTGATAGTTATTTAAGTGGAACTAAAGGTGCATTATCTTATATACAAGATATTTGGGGATATATTGCTCCAAATACTAAAAATGAAAAATCACCTAAACGTGGTGATGATGTCCATTTAACAATTGATTCAAATATACAAGTATTCGTTGAGGAAGCATTGGATGATATGGTTAAGAGATATCAACCAAAAGATTTATTTGCTGTTGTCATGGATGCTAAAACAGGTGAAATCTTAGCATTCAGTCAACGTCCTACGTTTAATCCTGAGACAGGTGAAGATTTCGGGAAAAAATGGGCGAATGATTTATATCAAAATACGTATGAACCAGGTTCTACTTTTAAATCATTTGGTTTAGCGGCAGCTATACAGGAAGGTAAGTTTGATCCTAAGAAAAAATATGAGTCTGGACATCGGGATATCATGGGTTCTAGAATCTCCGACTGGAATAAAACTGGTTGGGGCGAAATTCCAATGTCATTAGGCTTTACTTATTCTTCAAATACACTGATGATGCACTTACAAGACTTAGTAGGTGCTGACAAAATGAAATCATGGTACGAAAGATTTGGTTTTAGCAAACCAACTGGTGGTCTGTTTGATGGTGAAGCAGAGGGTAATATTGCTTGGTCGAATGAATTACAACAAAAAACGTCAGCATTCGGGCAATCTACAACTGTTACGCCGGTACAAATGATTCAGGCGCAATCTGCTTTCTTTAATAAAGGGAATATGCTTAAACCATGGTTTGTGGATAGTATTAAAAATCCAATTTCCCAAAAGACATTATATCAAGGCAAAAAAGAAATTGCTGGCAAACCAATTACTGCTTCTACCGCAAGTAAAGTGGAAACAGAATTAGATAAAGTAGTTAATAGTAAGAAGAGTCATGCGATGAATTATAGAGTAGATGGTTATGATATTGAAGGTAAGACAGGTACTGCCCAAGTGGCGGATGAAAAGAACGGCGGATATGTTAAGGGTGAAAATCCATACTTTGTAAGTTTCATTGGTGATGCGCCTAAGAAAAATCCCAAAGTTATTGTTTATGCCGGTATGAGCTTAGCTCAAAAGAATGATCAAGAAGCTTATGAAATGGGTGTAAGTAAGGCTTTCAAACCAATTATGGAAAATACACTTAAATATTTAAATGTAGGTTCTAAAAAAGATGAAACTAAATCTGCACAATATTCAAAAGTACCAAATGTAACTGGACAATCTACTGATAAAGCAAAAGAAAGTTTGAAATCTGAAGATTTACAAGCAACCGTTATTGGTAATGGAGATTACGTCAAATCTCAATCAATTAAAACCAATAAAAAATTATTGCCTAATAGTAAGGTGCTCTTGTTAACTGATGGTGATATTACAATGCCAAATATGAAAGGTTGGACAAAAGATGATGTACTTGCCTTTCAAGAATTAACTGGCATTAACGTTACAACTAAAGGTAGTGGCTATGTAACAAAACAATCGGTTAACAATGGAACCACATTAAAAGACAATAGTAAGGTTGAAATTGAATTATCTCCAGAAGATCCTGACGATACATCGACGAATACAAATGACAATGAGACAGCATCAAATGACTCTTCTAATAAAGATAAAGCTAGTTCTTCAGAGGATAAGGGAAAAAACAATAAGAATGATACTTCGAGCTCTTCTGAACAAGAACAACAGACAAACAATAGTAAAGATTCTAACGATTGATTATAATTTGACTTGAAAAAGTATATGATAAGTTATGAGAATTGAATGAACGTCTAAAAGTTGTGACAAGCATATTGAGCATAGGTTACAAAATAGAATTTTAGTAGCAAATATAAGTGAGGGGGGTGGTTATATCATTCCCTTCTCAGCTCGTGTTACTTCAAAGGGCGTCATACGATTTCATACAAATTTTAAATGAATTTACTTTAAAATATTGATAAAATGAACGAGATATTATCAATTAATAAACTCAGAAGACAAAACTAAAAATTAAATATATAAAGGAGACAATTATGCTTTTTATACTTGCGGTTATCGCACTATTAATTACTTTTATCTTAGTACCTATTTTAATTCCAACGCTTAAGCGAATGAAATTTGGACAAAGCATTCGTGAAGAAGGTCCACAAAGCCATATGAAAAAAACAGGCACACCGACAATGGGTGGTTTGACTTTTCTAATTAGTATTATCATTACCTCAATTATTGCAATTTTCTTTGTAGATAATTCAAATCCAATCATTTTATTATTATTTGTGACAATTGGTTTTGGCTTAATAGGTTTTATTGATGATTACATCATCGTAGTTAAGAAAAACAACCAAGGTTTAACAAGTAAGCAGAAATTTTTAGCACAAATTGCAATTGCAGTAGTATTCTTTTTACTAAGTGATGTCTTCCATCTTGTAGAATTTTCAACTAATCTAAACATACCTTTTACAAATATTAGTATTCCATTATCTTTTGCATATGTGATTTTTATTGTTTTTTGGCAAGTTGGGTTCTCAAATGCTGTGAATTTAACAGATGGTTTAGATGGCTTAGCAACAGGATTATCAATCATTGGTTTTACAATGTATGCCATTATGAGCTTTGTTTTAGATTCACCAGCAATTGGAGCATTTTGTATTATAATGATTTTTGCATTATTAGGATTTCTACCGTATAACCTCAATCCCGCAAAGGTATTTATGGGAGACACTGGTAGCTTGGCTTTAGGTGGAATTTTCGCAACAATTTCAATTATGTTAAATCAAGAATTATCATTGTTACTAATCGGGCTAGTATTTGTAATTGAAACTGCTTCAGTTATGTTACAAGTAGCTTCATATAAACTTACAAAAAAACGTATCTTTAAGATGAGCCCGATCCATCATCACTTTGAATTAAGTGGTTGGGGAGAATGGAAAGTAGTGACAGTGTTCTGGACAGCAGGTTTAATTTCAGGATTAATCGGATTATGGATAGGAGTGCATTAGCATGCTCAATTATACAGGATTAGAAAATAAAGATGTTCTTGTAGTAGGACTAGCCAAAAGCGGATATGAAGCAGCTAAGTTATTAATCAAATTAGGTGCCAATGTGACTGTAAATGATGGTAAAGACTTGTCACAAGATCCTCATGCCAAGGATTTAGAGGCGCTAGGAGTTAAAATAGTTGATGGTGGACATCCTTTATCACTATTAGATAATGAGCCAATTATAGTAAAAAATCCTGGTATTCCTTATACAGTTTCTATAATTCAAGAAGCATATCAGCGACATTTAAAAATATTAACTGAAGTAGAATTAAGTTATTTAATATCAGAAGCACCGATTATAGCTGTAACTGGAACTAATGGTAAAACAACTACGACTTCTTTAATTGGCGATATGTTTAAGAAAAGTAGATTGACTGGTAGACTCTCTGGAAATATAGGCTATGTAGCATCTAAAGTAGCACAAGAAACATCACCTAATGAATATCTAATAACTGAATTATCTTCATTCCAATTATTAGGTGTAGAGCAATATCGTCCGCATATTGCGATTATCACAAATATATATTCTGCTCATCTAGATTATCACGAAACGCTTGAAAACTATCAAAACGCCAAGAAACAGATTTACAAAAATCAAACAGAAAATGATTACCTAATATGTAATTATCATCAAAGACATTTAATTGAGTCTGAAAATTTGAAAGCTAAAACATTATATTTCTCTACTCAACAAGAAGTAGACGGTATATATATTAAAGATGGGTTTATTGTTTACAAAGGAATAAGAATTATTAATATAGATGATTTAGTATTACCTGGGGAACATAATTTAGAAAATATTCTAGCTGCAGTGTTAGCTTCAATCTTAGCTGGTGTACCAATAAAAGCAATTATAGATAGTTTAACAACATTTTCTGGTATAGACCACAGATTACAATATATAGGTACAAATCGCACTAACAAGTATTACAATGACTCTAAAGCTACAAACACACTTGCTACACAATTTGCATTAAATTCATTCAAGCAACCAATCGTTTGGTTATGTGGTGGTTTAGATCGTGGTAATGATTTCGATGAATTAATACCTTATATGAACAATGTACGTGTCATGGTTGTTTTTGGTCAAACTCAAGAAAAATTTGCAAAGCTTGGCAATAGTCAAGGTAAGTTAGTGGTGAAAGCTACTGATATTGAAGACGCTGTTAAAAAGGTACAAGATGTAGTCGAACCGAATGACGTTGTCTTACTATCACCTGCATGTGCAAGTTGGGATCAATATAAAACATTTGAAGAACGTGGAGAAAGATTTATAGAAAGTTTCCGTGCCCACTTACCATCTTATTAAAGGTTGTGAAATCAAGTGAAAGATAAACGACGTAAAGATAATAAGGTGAGCTCGATTCAAAGTCTTATTGAAAAAAGAAATCGAGAATTAAACAATGAAGAACACCTTTCAAATCAAGATGCTAATCATAAGGATAAGAATAAAATTTCCACAGATGACGCTCAATTGTATAAAATTAATAAACTTAATGAGACTTCTAAACAACAAGATCAAAATCAATCAATAGATGAAGATAACTTTAATAATCAATCCAATGAATCCGAACAATTGGAACAAAATGAAGCAATTGAACAATTTAACGAAACATCTGATGAAAATGCTCAAAGCGTTGAAAGTACCAAAACGAATGATAGTCACAGACTCTCCACTAATTCTAGTGAAAACACATATAAGCTATCTATTAGAGATAGAGTTAAAGAGTTCAATGACAATCGTAAAAGAAAAAAACGTGCCAAGAGTACACAATTTGATCATTTATCACCACAAGAGAGAAAAGAACAATTAAGAATTCAGCGAAGGAAGCGTCAAAAAAGAATTCAGTACATTATCATTACATTTTTAGTATTATTAATAATTTTATTTTTACTCTACATGTTTACACCACTAAGTAGAATTTCTAATATTAAAATTAGTGGAAATAACAATGTGAGTAACAGTCAAGTTGAAAAAGCTTTGGATGTGAAAGGTAATTCAAGAATGTATACCTATAGTAAACGTAAAGGTGTTCAAAATCTGAAGAAGAATGATTTAATAAAAGACGTAAAAATTAAAAAGCAATTACCGAATACGTTAAAAGTGCAAATAACTGAAAATCAAGTTGTAGGTGTTGTTAAAGAAAAGAATAAATATGTGCCAATTATAGAAGGAAATCAAGAATTGAAAAACTTTGATGGTAATATTGCCGGAAGTGGACCTATTTTAGAAGAATTTAAAGGTGAAGAAAAAAGCAACATGATTAAATCTTTATCTAAGATGTCTCCAGACATTAGAGATATGATTTCAGAAATTAAGTACGCACCTAAGCAAAATAGCCAAAATAGAATTCTTTTATATATGCAAGATGATATGCAAGTAGTTGGCAACATAAAAACGATTGCTAATAAAATTAAATATTATCCTCAAATGTCACAATCTTTATCAAAAGACGACTCTGGTAACTTGAAAACCCAAGGTTATATAGATTTATCTGTAGGTGCATCATTTATACCGTATAATGAAAACAGTAGCGGAGATTCAAAATCCGATCAAAATGTTCGTCAAAAATCACAACAAGAAACTGATGCAAAAGATGAGTTACAAAGCGCTTTAAATAAAATTAACGAACAATCAGATTCAAATAATTAAAAAATTTCGATATTAATATGTGTTTATAGTTCACAAGCCTTACGACGTATTGTAAACTAAACATAGTGTATTTTAATAGTAATTTGTCAGGAGGTGCCTATCTATGGAGGAACATTACTATGTAAGCATAGATATTGGTTCATCAAGTGTAAAAACAATAGTAGGCGAAAAATTTCACAATGGAATAAATGTGATAGGTACAGGACAAACCTACACTAGCGGTATCAAGAACGGATTAATTGATGATTTCGACATTGCTAAACAAGCAGTTAAAGATACAATTAAAAAAGCTTCTATCGCATCAGGTGTAGACATTAAAGAAGTTTTCTTAAAATTACCTATCATAGGTACTGAAGTATATGATGAAGCAAATGAAATTGATTTTTATGAAGATACTGAAATAAACGGCACACACATTGAAGAAGTGCTAGAAGGTATTCGTCAAAAAAATGATGTAGCGGATACTGATGTAATTGATGTATTCCCTATTCGTTTTATTGTGGATGGGGATAATGAAGTATCAGACCCTAAAGAATTGATTGCTAGACACTCATTAAGAGTTGAAGCAGGAGTTATTGCAATTCATAAATCTATCTTAATCAACATGATTAAATGTGTAGAATCATGTGGCGTAGATGTTTTAGATGTTTATTCAGATGCTTATAATTATGGATCAATTCTTACAGCTACTGAAAAAGAATTAGGAGCATGTGTAATAGATATTGGTGAAGATTTAACTCAAATTGCCTTTTATGAGCGTGGAGAATTAGTAGACGCTGATTCAATTGAATTAGCGGGACGCGATATTACAGATGATATTGCTGAAGAACTAAATACTACATATGAAACGGCTGAAAAGATTAAACATCAATATGGTCATGCTTATGCTAATTCTGCATCAGATCAAGATGTATTTAGTGTAGATCAAGTAGACAGTGATGAATTAGTTGAATATACTCAAAAAGATTTAAGTGCTGTAATTGAGAGAACAATGCAAGATATCTTTGATGAGGTGTTTGATGTATTAGTTGACTTAGGGTTAACTAGAGTGAACGGTGGTTTCATTGTAACTGGCGGTTCTTCAAACTTATTAGGAGTTAAAGAATTACTTAATACGATGGTAAATGAAAAGATTAGAGTTCATACACCGTCACAAATGGGTATCAGAAAGCCAGAATTCACATCAGCTATTTCTACTATATCTAGTAGCATCACTTTTGATGAGTTGCTCGATTATGTTACAATGAGTTATCAAGATAATGATGAGTTTGAAGAAGAAGTTATTGAAGATAACGAGAGAGAACATACTTCTAAATCAGGTGGATTTGACTGGTTTAAACGTAAGTCAAATAGACATGAAGATACTTATGAAGAAGACTACAACGAACCACATGAAAGAACAGATAAAGTAGACGACTATGATAAGTATGATAGCAATGAAAGTCATCGCGATACGACAGAACATTATGATGATCAAGAGCAACCTCAAAAAGAAGAGGGCAAATTAAAAAAACTTATGAAATCTTTATTTGAATGATGGGCCAAAAAGACTAGGAGGAAATATAAATGTTAGAATTTGAACAAGGATTTAATCATTTAGCGACATTAAAAGTCATCGGTGTAGGTGGCGGTGGTAACAACGCTGTTAACCGTATGATTGACCATGGCATGAACAATGTAGAATTTATTGCAATTAATACAGACGGACAAGCTTTAAACTTATCTAAAGCAGAATCTAAAATCCAAATTGGTGAGAAATTAACACGCGGACTTGGTGCTGGTGCAAATCCAGAAATTGGTAAAAAAGCAGCTGAAGAGTCACGTGAACAAATTGAAGATGCAATCCAAGGTGCAGATATGGTATTCGTAACTGCTGGTATGGGTGGCGGCACTGGTACAGGTGCTGCACCAGTAGTAGCTAAGATTGCTAAAGAAATGGGAGCATTAACTGTTGGTGTAGTTACACGTCCATTCGGTTTTGAAGGACGTAAACGTTCAACTCAAGCAGCAGCTGGTGTTGAATCTATGAAAGCAGCAGTTGATACACTAATTGTTATCCCTAACGATCGCTTATTAGATATCGTTGATAAATCAACTCCAATGATGGAAGCATTTAAAGAAGCAGATAATGTATTACGTCAAGGTGTTCAAGGTATCTCTGACTTAATCGCTGTATCAGGTGAAGTAAACTTAGACTTTGCTGACGTTAAAACAATTATGTCTAACCAAGGTTCTGCTTTAATGGGTATTGGTGTCTCTTCTGGAGAGAACAGAGCAGTTGAAGCAGCTAAAAAAGCAATTTCATCACCATTACTTGAAACTTCAATCGTTGGTGCTCAAGGTGTGTTAATGAACATCACTGGTGGGGAATCACTTTCATTATTTGAAGCTCAAGAAGCGGCTGACATCGTGCAAGATGCTGCAGATGAAGATGTAAATATGATTTTTGGTACAGTTATCAATCCTGAACTACAAGATGAAATTGTAGTAACTGTAATTGCTACTGGTTTTGAAGATAAACCAACTTCACAAGGACGTAAAGCTTCAAGTACTGGTTTCGGAACAAGTGCAACTTCAAGCACTTCAACACAAGCAAGTACGCCAAGAGAAGAATCATTCTCACAAAGCTCATCAAGCTCTCGTTCTTCTGAAAGTGTATCAGAAAGAAATCATACTACTAAAGATGACGATATTCCTAGCTTTATCAGAAATAGAGAAGAAAGACGTTCTAGAAGAACTAGACGTTAATTGAAAATAAGTTTTGTCTATATTTCGTTGTATGGTTAAGTGTATATATCGTCTTAATCATTCCTATATTGGGAGTAGAACGGCGAATTCACTTGTGGATTCATGTTCGCTCCCTTTTTATTTACTTTCAAGCAAAGTGAAGATTGTTATATAATATATCTATATTCAATTTTAGAGTAAGCTTTTTAGAAATCGACAAAAATAAAACTTTTAATTAAGGTGGTTTGATCTCGTGTCAGAGAAATTTGTAAAGTATCCCCATCACTTGAAATATGAATCTCAAGACTTGAAGTATGTCAAATTAGGATTTACTACAAGAGAAGGTGGCTATAGTCTATATCCAGAATCATCATTCAATATGGCAAGATATGTGGATGATAATCCTGAAAATATTACTAAACACCAAGAAATGTTGGCGGACGCGATTGGGTTTGAAAGAGCACAATGGGTATTTCCAATTCAAACTCATGAAAATCGAGTAATGGAAATTTCGCAAAGTCATCGTGGAACTAACATCGATACATTAACAGATGATATGTATGGTATTGATGGGATTTATACATATGAACCTGATACGTTATTAACGATGTGCTACGCTGATTGTGTACCAGTTTATTTCTATAGTGAAAAACATCACTATGTAGGATTAGCACATGCTGGCTGGCGAGGTACATATGGTCAAATTGTTAGTGAAATGTTAAAGCAAATTGATTTTGATTATAATGATTTAAAGATTGTAATTGGACCATCTACATCAACTACATATGAAATTAATGATGATATTAAAGCGAAGTTTGAAACATTACCGATTAATGTAAAAGATTATATTGAAACTCGTGGAGAGAATCGACATGGTATTGATTTAAAACGTGCTAATGCACTATTACTTAATCATTATGGTGTACCATTCGACAATATATATATAACTGATTATGCTACATCAGAGGATTTATCCCTTTTCTTTTCATATCGAGTTGAAAAAGGTCAAACAGGTAGAATGTTGGCTTTTATAGGCCAAAAATAATCTCATTAGATTAGTTATATAAATAATAAATATTTAAATACATATGTATTTATTAGTGATAACTAAACTTAACAAATGGTGAAGAGGTTGAGTAGAAAATGGATGTAAAACAAAATTTAAGAAATATTGAAAGTGAAATACAATCACACTTTAAAAATAGTGAAGCGTCTACCTTGCCAAACGTGATTGCAGTAACAAAATATGTTACAATAGACCGTGCTAAAGAAGCTTATGATGCTGGACTTAGACATTTTGGTGAAAATAGATTAGAAGGCTTTTTAGAGAAGAAATCTGCTTTGCCTAACGATGTTACTATGCACTTTATAGGTTCTTTACAATCTAGAAAAGTAAAAGAAGTCATAAACGAAATTGATTACCTACATGCACTAGATAGACTTAGTTTAGCTAAGGAAATTAATAAAAGAGCGGATCATGAGATTGCCTGCTTCATACAAGTCAATGTCTCAGGAGAAGAATCTAAACATGGTATTGCTTTGAATGAAGTTAATCACTTTATAGAACAAATTGAACAATATGATAAAATAAAAATTGTCGGATTAATGACAATGGCACCTTATACAGAAGACACTACATATATTCGACAGTTATTTAAACAATTACGAGTAAAACGAGATGAAATCAAAAACCTTAATTTAGATTATGCACCGTGTAACTATTTATCTATGGGAATGAGTAATGATTATGCAATTGCTGTAGAAGAAGGTGCTTCATTTATAAGAATTGGGAGTAAACTTGTAGGAGAATAGGAGTGAGCCCCGTGGCTATTAAAGATTTATTTAATAATTTTTTTCTAATGGATGATGAAGAAGAAGTTGAAAGCCCTGAAGAGCGACAACGTCGTGTGGTTCAGAATGAAGATAATGAAACAAACAATGTTCAACAGAATCAACCGCAACAATCAGAACGTTCATATAATAATCAAAGTAAATTGAAAACAGTACCACAAAAGAAATCAACAAGAAATTATAACTCAGAAGAAAGGAATGTGCGTATGAATCAACCGCCATCAAAGTCAAACGGCAAAAATGTTGTTACAATGAATCAAACGTCGCAAAGTTATAGTGGTTATGAAAGTTCAAAAATGTGCTTATTCGAACCACGAGTATTTTCAGATACACAAGATATCGCGGATGAATTAAAAAACCGCCGTGCTACTTTAGTGAATTTACAACGTATTGATAAAATTTCAGCTAAACGCATTATTGATTTTTTAAGTGGAACAGTTTATGCAATTGGTGGAGATATTCAACGTGTAGGTACTGACATATTCCTTTGTACACCTGATAATGTAGAAGTTGCGGGAAGTATTACAGATCATATTGAACAAATGGAATCGCAACACTACGAATAAGGAGAACGTTATATGGATGTAGGTTTACTAGCTACCATTTTTGATTTTATAATTTTTCTAGTTCAAATATATTACTTTGGAATGATTATTTATTTCTTTACATCTTGGGTACCTAATATTAGAGAATCTAAGTTCGGTGAAATACTAGGTAAATTATATGAACCATTTTTAGAACCATTTAGAAAGATTATTCCACCAATAGGAATGATTGATATTTCTTCACTTGTAGCTTTGTTTGTACTTGTATTATTCCAAGCTGGGTTAAGAAGTATCTTTAATATGGTAATAGTTCATTTAATGTAATAATATATGGCTTTTAAGAGGCTGAGACAATACATGAGGTTGTTTCAACCTCTTTTATCATTTAATTTAGAATCAGAGAGGTGTAAGATAATCGATATTTATCAGCATTTTAGAGACGAAGAGCAAGGGTTAATAGATCAATTAATAGATAAGTGTGATCAAGTTGAACAGCAGTATGCGCCAATTTTGACAAACTTTCTCGATCCGAGAGGACAATATATACTTGAAGTCATAACAGTCAGTTATGAAGATATGGAAGTGACTTTTTTTGGTGGAGATAACGCAGAGAGAAAAAGAGGTATCATTGCTCCTAATTATTTTGAACCTGGGGAAGCTGACTTTGAAGAAGTATTAATTCAAATCAACTATCCAGAGAAGTTTGTTAATATACAACATCAACATGTCCTAGGAACACTTATGTCATTAGGAATAGAAAGGGAACAAGTTGGTGATATTATTGTCGGTGACAGTATTCAATTTGTTTTGACAAAGCAATTAGAATCGTATATTATGTTGGAATTAACAAAGATAAAAGGTGCTACAGTTAAACTTAATTCTATTCCATTTAAAGATATGATACAATCAGTAGAGAATTGGAAAATTCAAGGTAGTACTGTAAGTGCATTGAGATTAGACGTCGTTTTAAAAGAAATGATTCATAAATCTCGAACAATAGCGAAACAATTAATTGAAAAGAAGCGCGTGAAAGTTAATCACACAATTATTGATTCACCAGATTTTCAAGTTCAAACTAATGATTTATTATCTATTCAAGGATTTGGAAGAGCTCAAATCATTGATATAGGTGGTAGGACTAAAAAAGACAAAATACACATAAATTATCGAACGCTATTTAAGTAATAAATATAAGTCAATTTAATGTTGATTTAAGGAGGATGTAGGATGCCTTTTACACCTAGTGAAATTAAAAATAAAGAATTTACAAAAGTGAAAAATGGTTTAGAACCAGCTGAAGTAAGTGATTATTTAAATCAATTAAGTAATGAAATTGAACGTTTAAAAGAAGAAAAAAAACAGCTTGAAAAAGTAATTGAAGAGAGAGATACTAATATTAAATCTTATCAACAAGTTCATCAATCAGTAAGTGATGCCCTTGTTCAAGCTCAACAAGCTGGAGAAGAGACTAAATTGGCTGCTAATAAAGAAGCTGAAGCTGTTATCAGTAAAGCTCAAGCACAAGCAGATTTAATTGTTAATGACGCTATCGAAAAAGCACGTCATTTATCATTCCAAACTGAAGATATGAAACGTCAATCTAAAATATTCAGATCACGTTTCCGCATGCTAGTTGAAGCTCAATTAGATTTACTTAAAAATGATGATTGGGATTATTTATTAAACTATGATATCGATGCAGAAAAAGTCACACAAGAAAATTTCCAACATTTAAATAGCCAAGATATTACACCTGAAGAGCAACTTAGCGCTCAATCTCAACAATCTGAAAGTGTGCTTGCAAGCGAAAGTAATAACAGTACAACAGATTCACTAAGTACAAGTGACGCAACTAGTACAAGTGAGAACGTTACTTCACAATCAAGCATGAGTCAAAGTGAATCAACATCAAATAAATAATTGTTATAAAATAAGTCAGACAAGTAGGAGATAATAAACTTTTTACAGCGAATTAGGGTTGGTGAAAGCCTAATAAAAGTCTATCTCTTATATCACTGATTTTTACAAAGTTATATTATATATGAGAGAACTCTAAGTTGAGTTAACAAGGGTGGTACCGCGGTAATTCCGTCCCTTTTTAATTGAACTTAGAGTTCTTTTTACATTTAAGGAGTGAAATCAATTATGAACTATAAAGATACTTTATTAATGCCAAAGACTGACTTTCCGATGCGTGGTGGATTGCCAAATAAAGAACCACAAATCCAAGAACAATGGGAAGCTAACAATCAATACCAAAAAGCATTAGAAAAAAATAGAGGTAACCAATCTTACATCTTACATGATGGACCACCGTATGCTAATGGTAATTTGCATATGGGGCATGCGTTAAACAAAATTATTAAGGATATTATTGTACGTTATAAAACGATGCAAGGTTTTTACGCACCATACGTTCCAGGTTGGGATACACATGGCTTACCAATTGAACAAGCTTTGACTAAAAAGGGCGTAGATCGCAAAAAAATGTCAATTGCTGAATTTAGAGAAAAATGTAAGGAATTTGCGTTAGAACAAATCGAATTACAAAAGAAAGATTTCAAACGTCTTGGTGTACGAGGAGACTTTAATGATCCTTATATCACGCTTAAACCTGAATATGAAGCTGCTCAAATTCGTTTGTTTGGTGAGATGGCGGATAAAGGATTAATTTATAAAGGTAAGAAACCAGTTTATTGGTCACCGTCAAGTGAATCATCTTTAGCTGAAGCTGAAATTGAATATCATGATAAGCGTTCAGCATCTATCTATGTAGCATTTAACGTGAAAGATACTAAAGGTGTAGTAGATGAGGATGCTCAATTCATTATTTGGACAACTACTCCATGGACTATTCCATCTAACGTAGCGATTACAGTTCATCCTGATTTAAAATATGGTCAATATAATGTGAATGGCAAGAAATATATTATCGCACAAGCATTATCTGAAGATGTAGCAGAAGCTTTAGAATGGGATAAAGATGCCATTCAATTAGAAAAAGAATTTACAGGTAAAGAGTTAGAGTATGTTGAAGCACAACATCCTTTCTTAGATAGAATCTCACTTGTAATTAATGGTAATCATGTTACAACTGATGCTGGTACAGGTTGTGTTCATACCGCTCCTGGTCATGGTGAAGATGACTATATCGTTGGTCAAAAATATGATTTACCAGTTGTTAGTCCTTTAGATGATAAAGGTGTGTTTACTGAAGAAGGTGGACAATTTGAAGGTATGTTTTATGATAAAGCTAACAAAGCAGTTACTGATTTATTAACTGAAAAAGACGCTTTATTAAAACTAAACTTTATTACACATAGTTACCCTCATGATTGGCGTACTAAGAAACCAGTTATCTTCCGTGCTACACCACAATGGTTTGCCTCTATTAATAAAGTAAGACAAGATATTCTAGATGCTATTGAAGAAACAGATTTCAAAGTGGATTGGGGTAAAACACGTATTTACAATATGATCCGTGATCGTGGAGAATGGGTTATTTCTCGTCAACGTGTTTGGGGAGTTCCATTACCTGTATTCTATGCCGAGAATGGCGATATCATTATGACGAAAGAAACAGTTAACCACGTAGCTGATTTGTTTGAAGAGTATGGTTCAAATATTTGGTTTGAAAGAGAAGCAAAAGACTTATTACCTGAAGGATTTACACACCCTGGTAGTCCAAATGGTACCTTTACAAAAGAAATGGACATTATGGATGTTTGGTTTGACTCTGGTTCATCACATCGTGGTGTATTAGAAAATCGTCCAGAATTAAGTTTCCCAGCTGATCTATACTTTGAAGGTAGTGACCAATATCGTGGTTGGTTTAATTCTTCAATTACAACTGCTGTAGCAACTAGAGGTCAAGCGCCTTATAAATTCTTATTATCACACGGCTTTGTAATGGACGGTGAAGGTAAGAAAATGAGTAAATCACTAGGTAATGTTATTGTTCCTGACCAAGTTGTAAAACAAAAAGGTGCTGACATTGCACGTTTATGGGTAAGCAGTACTGATTATTTAGCAGACGTTCGTATTTCGGATGAAATCTTAAAACAAACTTCTGATGTATATCGTAAAATTAGAAATACTTTAAGATTTATGCTTGGTAATATTAACGATTTTAATCCTGATACTGATGCAATTCCTGAAACAGAATTACTTGAAGTCGATCGTTATTTACTAAATCGTTTACGTGAGTTTACTGCTAGCACAATTGAACATTATGATAACTTTGATTATTTAAATATTTATCAAGAAGTACAAAACTTTATTAATGTTGAATTGAGTAATTTCTACTTAGATTACGGTAAAGATATTCTTTATATTGAAGAGAAAAATGCGCATAAACGTCGTAGTATGCAAACTGTTCTATACCAAATCTTAGTTGATATGACTAAATTATTAGCACCTATTTTAGTTCACACAGCTGAAGAAGTTTGGACACACACACCACATGTAAAAGAAGAAAGTGTTCATTTAGCTGACATGCCTAAGGTAGTTGAAGTTGATCAAGCATTGCTTGACAAGTGGAATCAATTCATGGCATTACGTGATGATGTAAACCGTGCGTTAGAAGTTGCACGTAATAATAAAGTTATTGGTAAGTCTCTTGAAGCTAAAGTTGTAATTGGTAATAACGACAACTTTAAAGCTGCAGAGTTCTTACAACAATTTGAAGATTTACAACAATTATTCATTGTTTCACAAGTTGAAGTTTCAGATTCTGTAGACAATGCAGAGGCTTATCAACATGGTGATATTAGAATTGACCATGCAGTGGGTGAAAAATGTGAAAGATGTTGGAACTATACTGAAGAATTAGGTTCAGTAGGTGAATTAGAACACTTATGTCCACGATGCCAAGAAGTAGTTAAAACTTTAGTTTAATAAATATATTATTGAAAACACATAGGACATAAATAATATAATAATCCTATTTTGCAATTTATTGTAGCTGACTGAACAGACAAGACGCTTAAATCAAAATTTTCTCAGTTCTAGTCATCCTTGAGGGCAGGCCCCTACAAAGAAAATTTCATAAAGAAATTCTACAAGCAAAGCAAGTTGGGAGTTGGACAACGAATTTGAGAAGAATTCAGTCCGACTCCCTTTTTGTATTTACATTTATAATTTATAAGTAAAAATAATGACGATATGTAATGTTTCACTTTTTAATAAAAGGCTATTTAAATAGATATATTTATTAAATCAAGATTATTCGACTATTTAATAATTAGGGGTGAAATCATTAGTAAAATCTTATTAACAGGTGCATCTGGTTATATTGGTGGACAATTAAAAGATCAATTAAAAATGCATCATGATATTATAGCAATTTCAAGAAATACTAGTAACAAAGAAAATGAAGAGAATGTTACATGGAAAGCTGCTGATTTATTTGATTTAGATGAGATAACAGAAGTAATGGAAGGGGTAGATACTGCAATTTACCTTGTCCATTCTATGATGCCAAACGCCAAGTTAACGCAAGCAAACTTTGAAGATATGGGTGCTTTATTAGCAGATAATTTTGCGAGAGCTGCAAAGAAACAAGGCGTTAAACATATTGTATTTATGAGTGGTTTAATTCCAAATGAAGATAAACTATCTGCTCATTTACGTAGTCGTTTGGAATGTGAAAAAATTCTAGGTTCTTATGGTATACCTGTAAGTATATTAAGAGCTGGATTAATTATAGGGGCTAAGGGAAGTTCTTATCCTATTTTAAAACGTTTAGTTGAACGATTGCCTGGTATGGTATTACCTAGTTGGGCATACAATATGATAGCACCAGTTTCAATTAATGATATAATTAATAAACTGGCATTACTAGTAGAGCGAACACCACAACATAATGAGGTATTTGACATTACAGGACCTGAAATTATGAATTATAAAGAATTAATACAACGTACTGCAGTAGTGCTAAATAAGCGTTTACCAATCGTTGATTTACCAATTATACCTATTTGGGTAAGTAGATATTGGGTACAACTCATTTCACAAGTACCTAAACAAATGGTCTACCCACTTATGAATAGTTTAGTTCATGATATGATTCCACAACCAGAGCGCACGCATCCTGATATTTCTATTGGAGAGATGACTTATGAAGAAAGTGTGCAACAAGCGCTAGATGAAGAAAATGAAATGAATGAAAATCAAAACAAATCAAAAAAATCATCTAGTTCTAATAGTAAAGAACAAATTAAAGATGTTAGAGCAATATCACGCTTTAGAATTCCAGAAAATTATTCAATGGAAGATGTCTCAAAAACATATGCGAAGTTTATAAATAATATTACGTTACATTTAATTAATGGAACTATAAATGAAACTGAATTTAATATTAGTTTGCCATTTACTAATCAATTTATTTTAAAAATGGAACGTGACATGCAAGATTCTTCAAAAGATATGATTGTTTATAAAATCATAGGTGGTAATTTAGCATTATCTAATAATGGTGGTAATGCTAGATTTGAATTTAGACGCATCTTGGATTCAAATGAAGCTATTATTGCACTACAAGAATATGAACCGACGTTACCTTGGTCTGTTTATAAGTTTACACAGGCTAATATCCATAAATCTGTAATGGAATTATTTGTTAATCATATGAATAATCTTGCAGATAAAGATAAAGAAGCGACAACACAAAGTGAACAACTGTTTAGTACAATAGCGATGACTGCTGGAACAGTTATAGGTGCATATGTTGGATCAAAAATTTATCATTTGATTAAAGCCTAAATGACGAAAAATTAGTATTAATTTTAAGCTGAATATAATCCACGATTAATAACTTCATAAATAGTGAGAGAAAGACAATTTCTATGAATATATTATAGAAATTGCCTTTTCTTTTTTTGTTTGAATTTAGATGTATAGTTTTATTAAAATTAAGTGCAACTGCACTTGTGTAAGGCGTTCTAAAATAAATAACAAAACATAGTTGTGAAAATTTTAAGAAAGCATCTCGACTTAAGTGAAATAATGAACCCAATTTCTAAGACATTGCTTTAAAGCACTACTTTAGAAGTTAATAAATTGCAATATACATACAAAGACTGATAAAATTTTATATATTTTAAGATAAAATAGTAGGTATTATTTTCATTGAATTGTATTTTTCATCTAGTAAAAGAAGTAAGTTATATTTAGTAATGCAGTTTTAGGAGGCCATAATGTTTCATTCAAAACATTCACATTTTGTAAATGGTATAACTATAAATGTTAGAAATTTAGCAGACTTAAGACCATTTTATGAAACTATATTGGGATTTGAAGTTATTACAGAAACAAATCATTCTGTTCAGTACGAGATAGGTCAGTCAAATCATTTTTTAACATTAAATGAAGTTATAAATGGTAGGGAACCACTTTTATCTGAAGCAGGATTATTTTATGTAGGTATAATGCTTCCTAATATTACAGATTTAGCCGATTTACTTGTACAAATGACAGACTTTGAAATTCCGGTAAATGGTGGAGAACAAAGTGTTTGTACGTCCCTATTTTTTGAAGATCCAGAGGGGAATGCATACAAGTTTTATGTCGACCATGGTATGGATTACTGGGGCTACGATAATGAAAATGTAAAGTTAGATATTGAAGCAATCAATGTTCCACGTTTACTAACAAATGTATCAAAACAAACTTGGCAAGGGATTCCTAAAGGCACTAAAATAGGAAATTTATCACTTAAAACGATACGTATGTCAGAGGTTGAATCTTATTATTTAAGATATTTTGGACTTGAACCATCTGCGTATTTAGATCAGTTTTCACTCTATATGTCTTCAAATCAATACTATCATCATTTAGCTGTTAATCAATGGTTATCAAGTACTAAACGTGTGATGAATAACGTAACATATGGTCTTGCTTTAATTGATTATTATTATCCCGAAACAACGCATATTAATGTTAAAGGTCCAGACGGACTTTATTTTAGATTTAATTTTATAGAAGTAGTGTGATTTAATGAAGAAATTTATACTTATAATGGTTTTAGGAAGTGTACTTTTCACTGGTGGAGCGATATATGATGGAATTGATAATCAAGATATGACGCAACCTACAATTCATTTTTGGGAAAAGAACCCAATGAAATTAAACTTATATGCTAAAGGCCAATGTACGTATTATGTGTTTGATAGAATTAGACAAGATGGCAATATGATTAGTAATAGATGGGGAGATGCCAAATATTGGGCTAATGAAGCAAGCAAAGAAGGATATAAAGTTAATGATAATCCAAGTGTTGGTTCAATCCTTCAATATCCAAAAGGTCAACATGGTCATGTTGCATATGTAGACAAAGTTAATCATGATGGCTCGTTAACCGTTTTTGATATGAATTATCGTAAACCATATGAAGTTACTAAGCGCACAGTTTACGAATACCAACTAGATGAATTTAATTATATTCATCCTAAGAAAAATCAAAGTGAAAACGCATAATGAACTACAGTTACTAATATCATCATCTATTTGTAACTGTAGCTTTTTTTATATAGAGGAGTAAGCTATAATGTAGAGTGTTGTCAAAGTGTAGTGTGTGAATGGAGGCACGTGAATGAAAAAGAAATATTATATAACCATATCTTTAATAGTAGCAATCGCTATATTAATTATTGACCAAGTCACAAAACGGATTATTGCTACAACAATGAATATTGGTGATTCATATGAAGTTATTCCTAATTTTTTAAACATAACATCACATAGAAACAATGGTGCGGCATGGGGAATTCTTAGTGGTAAAATGGGATTCTTTTATATTATTACGATATTTATTCTCATCGTACTTGTACTATTTTATATTAAAGAAGCGAAGTATAATCTATTTATGCAAGTTGCAATAAGTTTACTATTTGCAGGTGCATTAGGTAACTTTATTGATCGATTAGTTAATGGTGAAGTAGTTGATTTTGTTGATACTAATATTTTTGGATATGATTTCCCAATATTTAATGTTGCGGATTCAAGTTTAACAATAGGTGTATTGTTCATAATCATTGCCTTACTTAAAGATTCGAATTCAAAAGAATAGGAGACTATAATTTGAAAACACATGAATTTAAAATTGAAAACCAAGAGCTTGTTGGACAGCGTATTGATAAATTATTACCTGAATTCAATAATGAATGGTCTAGAAGTCAAATTCAAGATTTGATTAAAGAAGATTTAGTTACAGTTAACGAAAAAGTGATTAAGTCTAATTATAAAGTTAAATTAAATGATCTTATTATTGTTACAGAGAAGGAAGTTGTCGAAGCCGATATTCAGCCAGAGAACCTAAATTTAGATATTTATTATGAAGATGAAGATGTAGCGATAGTTTATAAACCCAAAGGTATGGTAGTACATCCATCCCCAGGTCATTATTCTGGTACATTAGTTAATGGCTTAATGTACCAAATTAAAGATTTATCTGGAATTAATGGTGAAATTCGCCCAGGTATAGTTCATCGTATTGATAAAGATACTTCAGGGTTATTAATGGTTGCCAAAAATGATATTGCTCATAGAGGGTTAGTGGAACAATTAATGGATAAATCCGTTAAAAGAAAATATACCGCTTTAGTACATGGAAATATTCCACATGATTATGGCACGATTGATGCGCCTATCGGACGTAACGAGAAAGATCGACAATCAATGGATGTCGTTGATAACGGTAAAGAAGCGGTTACACACTTTAATGTTTTAGAACATTTTAATGATTACACATTAATTGAATGTCAATTAGAGACGGGGCGTACACACCAAATTCGTGTACATATGAAATATATTGGTTACCCTCTTGTTGGAGATCCAAAGTACGGTCCACGAAAAACACTTGATATTGGTGGACAAGCATTACATGCAGGTGTTATAGGATTTGAACACCCTGTTACTCATGAATACATTGAACGTCAAGCAGAATTACCTAAAGAATTTGAAACACTTTTAGAAGATATTCGCTTAAGAGATGCATAAGAAAAGAATAGTTTGGTAGCCCGCAAAGTTTCAACGCTTTGTGGGTATTTTTTCTAATTTCACATTTAATCAATGATTCTTTAATATGTATTTTTGAAAAAGTTTGTCTAATTTTTTAGTATTTCACAAATTCGATTAACTACAGTAAAAGTATTATTTATTTACAATTGATAATTTTAAAAAATTACATTGACTTATAGCTCAAAAAGTTTTAAGCTAGTAACAGTTCAAAAAAGAAATCGGTGTCTTTAAAAGAGAGTCCAGAGAGGCTTCAAAGACAATGAGTATAATTCTATATACTTTCTTAAAATAATTCAGCGAAATATATGAATTGTTTTATTAGAATGGCTTTATCATGTAATGTCTAACATTACATGTGCGTATATATTAATTTGCCCTCATGTCTTTGAAAAAGGCATGAGGGTTTTTAATTTTAAGAGGTGAGATAATGTCTGAGCGAATCATCATGGATGAAGCTGCAATACAACGTACTGTAACGCGTATGGCACATGAAATTCTTGAATATAACAAAGGTACAGAAAATCTTGTGTTACTCGGAATTAAAACGAGAGGCGAATTTTTAGCAAGACGTATACAAGACAAAATCAATCAAATTGAACAAAAAATAGTTCCAACAGGTACAATTGATATTACACATTTTCGAGATGATATTGAAATTGCTAACAAGCAAATCACTCAAGATGCAATAGAAATTGATGCTGATATTAATGATAAGGTAGTCATCATCATTGATGATGTACTTTATACAGGAAGAACTGTTAGAGCTTCACTAGATGCAATCTTGCTTCATTCTCGACCGATTAAAATTGGCTTAGCAGCACTTGTAGATCGAGGACATCGAGAATTACCAATAAGAGCAGATTTTGTAGGGAAAAACATACCAACTTCTAAAGAAGAATCTGTTTTAGTGTATTTAAACGAAAAAGATTCACAGAATGCAGTAATAATTGAATAAAGACCTTTTAAATCAGTACGAGAGACTGAAAAAGGTAAAGTATTCAAAAGTGAGTGTGGATTACAATGATAGAATGGTCAGTATTAATAACCATCTCACTATAATTGAATGCTTTGTCACGTAGATACGGATAACGATAAGTATGAGTGCTTATCTGTATGTTTACTACGATTTTTTAGTCTCTTTACATTTAAATGTAAAAGAGACTTTTTTTATGAAAGGAAGAAAAAAGATGGAAAATGAACAAATGTTTGAACGAACCGTCAAACCGGTGTTAGACGTACAAGACAAACCTAAACCAACACAATGGGCGCTACTGAGTTTGCAACATTTATTTGCAATGTTTGGTTCTACAGTATTAGTGCCATTCCTAACTGGCTTGCCAATATCAGCTGCTTTACTTGCATCCGGGATAGGAACATTGCTTTATATATTAATTACTAAGGCAAAGATTCCAGCATATTTAGGATCAAGTTTCGCATTTATCACACCAATTATTACTGGATTAAGCACACATAGCTTAGGAGACATGTTAGTAGCACTATTCGCAAGTGGAGTAATGTATGTCATCATCGGTATCCTAATCAAAATCAGTGGTACAGGATGGTTAATGCATTTACTTCCACCGGTAGTTGTAGGACCAGTAATCATGGTAATTGGATTAAGTTTAGCACCAACAGCAGTTAATATGGCAATGTACGAGAACTCAGGAGATATGAAAGGGTACAATTTAAGCTATCTGGTTGTCGCGCTTATTACATTACTTGTAACAATAATTGTGCAAGGGTTCTTCAAAGGTTTCTTATCACTTATACCGGTACTTATTGGTATCATTGTTGGCTATATTGTTTCAATCTTTATGGGGTTAGTTAACTTTTCGAATATTGCTAAAGCAAACTGGATTGACTTCCCACATATCTATTTACCATTTAAAGATTATGTGCCATCGATTCACCTTGGTTTAATACTCGTTATGTTACCAATCGTTTTCGTAACCGTAAGTGAGCATATCGGTCACCAAATGGTTATCAACAAAATCGTAGGTAGAAACTTCTTCGAGGATCCAGGTTTACATCGCTCAATAATCGGAGATGGTGTTTCAACAATGTTCGCTAGTATTATTGGTGGTCCACCAAGCACAACATACGGCGAAAACATCGGTGTACTAGCAATAACAAAGATTTACAGTATCTATGTTATTGGCGGTGCAGCGGTTATAGCGATTGTCTTATCATTTATTGGTAAGTTCTCAGCGTTGATTTCTTCAATACCGACACCGGTAATGGGCGGCGTGTCAATCTTATTGTTCGGTATTATAGCAGCAAGTGGACTAAGAATGTTAGTTGAAAGTAACATTGATTTTGCAAGCAACCGCAACCTAGTAATCGCATCAGTCATCTTAGTTGTAGGTATAGGTAACTTACTCATCAATTTAAAAGGTTTAGGTGTAAACCTTCAAATCGAAGGTATGGCACTAGCAGCACTTTCAGGTATTATCTTAAATTTAATTTTGCCAAAAGAAAAACAGGATTCAAAAAACTAATTTAACAAGGATTATTTATCAGGAGGCGCTTTATGAATAACTTATTATCTATGGAACATTTATCTAACGAGGACATTTACGATTTAATTCAAACAGCTTGTGATTACAAATCAGGAAAGCAAACCTTACCACAATTCGAAGGGAAGTTTGTTTCTAATTTATTCTTTGAAAATTCAACTCGAACTAAGTGTAGCTTTGAAGTAGCAGAACAAAAATTAGGTCTGAAAGAGGTAAATTTTGAAACAAGTACATCATCAGTACAAAAAGGTGAATCACTATATGATACCTGTAAAACACTTGAAAGCATTGGTGTTGATTTACTAGTAATCAGACATTCTCAAAATGCATACTATGAAGAATTAGAAAATCTTAATATTCCAATTGCTAATGCTGGAGATGGTAGTGGCCAACACCCTACACAAAGTCTTTTAGATATTATGACAATCTATGAGGAATACGGTTCATTTGAAGGATTAAACATTTTAATATGTGGTGATATTAAAAATTCACGTGTAGCTCGAAGTAATTTCATAAGTCTAACTTTATTAGGCGCAAATGTAATGTTCTCAAGTCCAGATGAATGGGTGGACGACTCATTAGATGCACCATATGTTCAAATTGATGATGTCATCGACCAAGTAGATATTGTTATGTTATTACGTGTTCAACATGAACGTCATGGTATTACTGGAGAAGCTAATTTCGAGGCAAATGAATACCATGAACAATATGGTTTAACAATGAATAGATACAATAAGTTAAAAGATAAAGCAATCGTAATGCACCCTGCACCAGTTAACAGAGGAGTAGAAATCGATAGTGAATTAGTTGAAGCACCAAAGGCACGAATTTTTAAACAAATGACTAATGGCATGTATTTAAGAATGTCAGTAATCAATAAACTATTATCAGGAAAAGAGGCGTAAACATTGAAATTAATTAAAAATGCTCAAATTTTAGATAACGGTGAACTTAAACAAGCATCCATTTTAATAGATGGTCAGCACATCAAAGAAATTAACAATAACATTGAAGTAGATGAAAATGTTGAAGTAATTGATGCACAAGGTCATTTTGTAGCACCAGGTTTAATCGATGTTCATGTACATTTACGTGAGCCTGGTGGGGAACATAAGGAGACAATTGAAACAGGTACAAAAGCTGCAGCACGTGGAGGATTCACAACTGTATGTCCAATGCCTAATACACGCCCAGTACCAGACTCAGTTGAACATATGGATCGATTACAACAATTAATTCAAGATAATGCGCAAGTCCGTGTATTACCATATGCTTCAATAACTGTGCGTCAAGCTGGAAAAGAACATGTTGACTTTGATGCATTAGCAAAGCAAGGTGCGTTTGCTTTCACTGACGACGGTGTTGGTGTGCAGGAATCAGCAATGATGTATGAAGCAATGCAACAAGCTGCAAAGGTCAACAAAGCAGTTGTAGCACATTGTGAAGATAATAGTTTAATTTATGGCGGTGCTATGCACCAAGGTAAACGCAGTGAAGAACTTGGTATACCTGGTATTCCAAATATTTGTGAAGCGGTACAAATAGCGAGAGATGTATTATTAGCTGAAGCAGCTAACTGTCATTATCATGTATGTCACGTATCGACAAAAGAGAGTGTCAGAGCTATTCGTGATGCTAAAGCAGCAGGTATTCATGTGACGGCTGAAGTTACACCACATCATTTACTGTTAACTGAAGATGATGTTCCAGGGGATAATGCAATCTATAAAATGAATCCTCCTTTAAGAAGTAAAGAAGATAGAGACTCATTATTAGAAGGGTTATTAGATGGCACAATTGATTGTATCGCAACAGACCATGCACCACATGCTAAAGAAGAGAAAGCACAGCCAATGACTAAAGCACCATTTGGCATAGTAGGAAGTGAAACAGCTTTCCCATTACTTTACACGCATTTTGTAAAAAATGGTGACTGGTCATTACAACAATTAGTTGACTACCTAACAATTAAACCAGCACAAACATTTGATTTACCTTATGGCAAATTGGAAGAAGGTTGCTTTGCTGACTTAACGATTATCAATTTAGATGAAGAACGTGAAATCAAAGGTGAAGATTTCTTATCTAAAGCAGACAACACACCATTCATTGGTTACAAAGTTTATGGTAATCCAATTTTAACAATGGTAGAAGGCGAAGTAAAATTTAAGGAGGATAAATAAATGCTTGAGCGACGTTATCTTGTATTAGAGGATGGGACTTATTATGAAGGGTATCAATTAGGATCTAATGATTTATCTGTGGGAGAAATCGTATTTAACACAGCGATGACTGGATATCAAGAGACGATATCAGACCCTTCATATACTGGTCAAATCATTACATTCACATACCCATTAATCGGTAATTACGGTATCAATAGAGATGACTTCGAAGCACTAACACCAACTTTGAATGGTGTAGTAGTGAAAGAAGCAAGCACACATCCTAGTAATTTTAGAAACCAAAAGACGTTACATGATGTGCTTGTTCAATACAAGATACCTGGCATTTCAGGTGTAGATACACGTAGCATCACACGTAAAATTAGACAACACGGTGTTTTAAAAGCTGGGTTTACTGATAATCGAGATGGCATTGATTCATTAATTAACACATTAAAAAGTACTGAATTACCTCGTGATGAAGTAGAAACAGTATCTACTAAAACACCTTATGTTTCAACAGGTTCAGATTTGAGTGTGGTCTTATTAGACTTTGGTAAAAAACAAAATATTGTTAGAGAATTAAATATGCGTGGCTGTAACGTAACTGTAGTACCATATAACACCACTGCTGAAGAAATATTAGCCATGTCACCAGATGGTGTTATGTTATCAAATGGTCCTGGTGATCCAGATGTTGTAGAGGTTGCAATAGAAATGATTAAAGGTATTTTAGGTAAAATTCCATTCTTTGGAATTTGCTTAGGACACCAATTATTTGCATTATCACAAGGTGCAACATCATTTAAAATGAAATTCGGTCATCGTGGCGCTAATCATCCCGTAAAAGACTTACGTAGTGGGAAAGTAGATATTACAAGTCAAAACCATGGTTATGCTATCGATAAAAATTCATTGGTAAATACTGACTTAGAAGTAACTCATATTGCACTTAATGATGGTACAGTTGAAGGATTAAGACATAAAACCTTGCCAGCATTCTCTGTACAATACCATCCTGAAGCAAGACCAGGTCCAAGTGACTCAAATTATTTATTCGATGAATTTATGACTATGATGAAAGAATTTAAAGAAAAGGAGCAAACAGCAAATGCCTAAACGTGACGATATACAAACGATTCTAGTGATTGGATCAGGTCCAATTATCATCGGACAAGCTGCAGAATTTGATTACGCAGGTACACAAGCGTGTCTTGCCTTAAAAGAAGAAGGCTACCGTGTCATATTAGTAAATTCTAATCCAGCAACAATTATGACGGATAAAGAAATTGCAGATAAAGTTTATATCGAACCGTTAACACACGACTTTATTGCACGTATCATACGTAAAGAACAACCTGATGCATTGCTACCAACTTTAGGTGGTCAAACAGGATTAAATATGGCTATTCAATTACATGATAGTGGTGTATTAGAGGCTAATAATGTGAAATTACTTGGTACAGAATTAAAGTCAATTCAACAAGCAGAAGATAGAGAACTATTTAGATCACTAATGAATGATTTGAATGTACCTGTTCCTGAAAGTGATATTGTGAATACTGTTGAACAAGCATTTGCATTCAAAGATGAAGTAGGTTATCCACTCATCGTTCGTCCAGCATTTACTATGGGCGGTACAGGTGGTGGCATATGCTACAATGATGAAGAATTAAAAGAAGTAGTGAGTAATGGATTGCATTACAGCCCGGCTACACAATGCTTAATTGAAAAGTCAATTGCTGGTTTCAAAGAAATCGAGTATGAAGTAATGCGCGATAAAAATGACAATGCTATTGTGGTTTGTAATATGGAGAATATAGATCCTGTAGGTATTCATACAGGTGACTCTATCGTAGTTGCACCAAGTCAAACATTATCAGATGTTGAATATCAAATGTTACGTGATGTATCTTTAAAAGTTATTAGAGCATTAGGTATTGAAGGAGGATGTAATGTTCAACTTGCATTAGATCCACATTCATTTAATTACTACATTATTGAAGTGAATCCACGTGTATCTCGTTCATCAGCGCTTGCATCTAAAGCAACTGGATATCCGATAGCGAAATTAGCAGCGAAGATTGCAGTGGGCTTAACGTTGGATGAAATGCTAAACCCAGTTACAGGTACATCATATGCAGCCTTTGAACCAACACTAGATTATGTTATTTCCAAAATTCCAAGATTCCCATTTGATAAATTTGAAAAAGGTGAACGTGAATTAGGTACTCAAATGAAAGCCACTGGTGAAGTAATGGCTATAGGACGTACATATGAAGAATCTTTATTAAAAGCGATACGTTCACTTGAATACGGTGTACATCATTTAGGTTTACCAAATGGAGAGAGTTTTGACTTAGATTATATTAAAGAACGCATCAGTCATCAAGATGATGAAAGACTCTTCTTTATAGGTGAAGCAATTAGACGTGGTACAACACTTGAAGAGATACACAATATGACGCAAATCGATTATTTCTTCTTAAATAAATTTCAAAATATCATTAATATTGAACATGAATTAAAAAATCACCCAGGAGATTTGGAATATCTTAAATATGCTAAAGATTATGGATTTAGTGATAGAGTAATTGCACATCGATTCGGCATGACAGAATCAGAAGTATATCAATTACGCCAAGATAATAATATTAAACCAGTATACAAAATGGTTGACACTTGTGCTGCAGAGTTTGAATCAACAACGCCATACTACTATGGCACATATGAAACTGAAAATGAGTCAATTGTAACTGATAAAGAGAAAATATTAGTGCTTGGTTCAGGTCCTATTCGTATTGGACAAGGGGTAGAATTTGACTATGCTACTGTACACGCTGTATGGGCAATTCAAAATGCTGGATATGAGGCAATTATCGTGAATAATAACCCTGAAACAGTATCTACTGACTTTTCAATTTCAGATAAGTTATACTTTGAACCGCTAACTGAAGAAGATGTGATGAACATTATTAATTTAGAACAACCTAAAGGTGTTGTAGTTCAATTTGGTGGTCAAACAGCAATTAACTTAGCAGATAAACTAGCTAAACATGGTGTCAAAATATTAGGTACGTCTTTAGAAGATTTAAATCGTGCTGAGGATAGAAAAGAATTCGAAGCGCTATTGCATACGATTGATGTACCTCAACCTAAAGGTAAGACTGCAACTTCTCCAAGGGAGGCACTAACGAATGCACGTGAAATTGGTTATCCTGTAGTTGTAAGACCATCTTATGTGCTCGGTGGTCGCGCAATGGAAATTGTAAGTAGCGATGCAGAATTAGAAAATTATATGGAGCAAGCTGTTAAAGCTAGCCCTGAGCACCCAGTGTTAGTTGATAGATACTTAACAGGTAAAGAGATAGAAGTCGATGCAATTTCAGATGGAGAAACAGTTATCATTCCAGGTATTATGGAACATATAGAACGTGCTGGTGTGCATAGTGGTGACTCAATAGCTGTATATCCGCCTCAAACGTTAAGTCAAGAAGATATCGATACGCTAGAGGAATATACTATCAAATTAGCAAAAGGGTTAAACATCGTTGGTCTAATTAATATTCAGTTTGTTATTGCACATGACGGTGTTTACGTATTAGAAGTAAACCCTCGTGCAAGTCGTACCGTACCGTTCTTAAGTAAAATTACCGATAATCAAATGGCACAACTAGCTATGCAAGCTATTATGGGTACTCGTTTTAAAGACTTAGGCTATAAACAAGGTGTACAACCTTATTCAGAGGGTGTGTTCGTTAAAGCACCAGTATTTAGTTTTAATAAACTAAAAAATGTTGATGTGACATTGGGACCAGAAATGAAATCTACCGGTGAAGTTATGGGTAAAGATTTAACTTTAGAAAAAGCACTTTACAAAGGATTAACAGGTAGTGGTGTAGAAGTTAAAGATCACGGTACTGTTCTTATGACAGTAAGTGATAAAGATAAAGATGAAATTGTTAAAATAGCACACCGTTTAAATGAAGTAGGCTATAAAATTTTAGCAACTCAAGGTACTGCAGAAAAATTAAAAGAAGACAACATTCCAGTTGAAGTTGTAGGCAAAATTGGTGGCGACGATGATTTATTAACACGTATACAAAATGGCGAAGTACAAATTGTCATTAATACGATGACTAAGGGTAAAGAAGTAGAAAGAGACGGGTTCCAAATTCGTCGTACAACAGTTGAGAATGGTGTGCCATGTCTAACTTCATTAGATACGGCTAATGCTTTAACTAATGTAATTGAAAGTATGACGTTTTCAATGAGAACTATGTAGATTTACAACTTGAGAACGACAAGGGCGTTATATGTCAGTGAATATTTTTAAACTGATTATGACGACCAAGTCGTTCGTTTTCAAAGGAGCTATAATATGAAAGATTTACCTATCATAGCATTGGATTTCGAATCAGCAAATAAAGTTAATACATTCTTGGACCAATTTGATGAACCACTTTTCGTGAAAATTGGAATGGAACTATTCTATCAAGCGGGACCAGATTTGATTAAATCGATTAAATCTCGTGGCCATGACATATTCTTAGATTTGAAGCTACATGATATTCCAAACACAGTTGAAAAAGCAATGGAAGGCTTAGGAAAGTTAGATGTAGACTTAGTTAATGTGCATGCAGCTGGAGGTACAGACATGATGAAAGCTGCAGTAAGGGGTTTGCATAAATATAGTAATGATACAAAGATCATTGCTGTGACGCAATTAACATCTACAACAGAAGAAATGCTACGTAATGAACAAAACATTCAGACGACGATTAAAGAAGCAGTGTTAAACTATGCTACTTTAACACAACAAGCTGGTTTAGATGGTGTGGTTTGTTCTCCACTTGAAGCAGAATTGCTAACAAACAAATTAGGTTCTAATTTCTTAAAAGTCACACCAGGTATTAGACCACAAGGGGCAGCTGTAGATGATCAAAAACGTATTACTACACCTGAAGATGCTAAACAATTAGGGGCAACACATATCGTAGTTGGGCGACCAATAACCCAAAGCGAGAATCCTGTGGAAAGTTATCATACTATTAAAGAAAGTTGGTTAGGTTAATATGGCTAAAGAAATAGCAAAATCTTTATTAGATATTGAAGCGGTAACATTATCTCCGAATGACTTATATACGTGGAGTTCAGGTATCAAATCTCCTATCTACTGTGATAACCGTGTAACATTAGGTTATCCTGAAGTGCGACGTGCCATTCGTGATGGATTAAGTCAAATGATTATTGAACAATTTGGTGATGTAGATATTGTTTCTGGTACAGCCACAGCAGGTATTCCTCATGCCGCTTACATCTCTGAAAAGTTAAATTTACCTATGAATTATGTTCGCTCTAAAAGTAAAAGTCATGGTAAACAAAATCAAATTGAAGGAGCAGTAAGTAAAGGGAAGAAAGTGGTAGTAGTAGAAGATTTAATTTCTACAGGTGGATCTTCAATTACAGCAGTTGAAGCTTTAAAGGATGCTGGTGCTGATGTTTTAGGTGTCGTTGCCATTTTCACTTATGGTTTAAAGAAAGCGGATGACATGTTTAATGAAATTGATGTTCCGTTTTATACACTAAGTAATTATAATGAGTTAATTGAAGTGGCTCGTGAAGAAGGAAAAATTTCTGAGAATGATATACAGACTTTAGTTGAATGGAGAGATAACTTGTAATATGCTATGTTAAAAGGGGGATTGATTATGATGACCGATGGTGAGGCTAATCGTTTCTATAACAATATGAAACATGTTAACGAATTCTTATATAAAGAAGAAGATTTTAAATCCCCGGATAACATAATGTCGATTGACAATAGTATTAGAGAAATGAGTGGAACTCAGTCAAAAGTGAGTATGGATTCATTTATCCATACGAGTGATTTCTTTAAAAAAGCTAAAGAAGCGTTAAGGCAAAAAGGTATAATAGATTAAAAACGTGGTATATATGACTAACTCTTTTTCACATATAGTTAAAAAGTAGTCATATATACCATGTTTTTATTTTAATAAAGAAAATATAAAACAATAAATTAGCGAATAAAAATTTTAATTAGTACCCATCCGATAAGTAAGACAATAAGCATAGATAAAATCGGTATAATAAGATGCATCATATTAGAAAGCCTCCAATTGAACTTTAGTTTAATTTTAACTTGAAAATAGTATAAGTCAAAAATTTAGATTAAAAGAATCAAATATTCAAATTTTTTCAAAATAATTAAAATTAGTCTAAAATAAGTATTAAAAATATAGAGAGGGGAATTATTGTGG
Source organism: Staphylococcus sp. HMSC62B09 (assembly GCF_001839115.1). Lineage (NCBI taxonomy): Bacteria > Bacillati > Bacillota > Bacilli > Caryophanales > Staphylococcaceae > Staphylococcus > Staphylococcus sp. HMSC62B09. The sequence goes on along the minus strand of NZ_KV840117.1, from coordinate 19,157 downwards.
AAATACCGAAAATAACAACATTTCTAATGTTTAATAATCAAGCAGAAGAAGCTGTAAATTTATATACGAGTCTATTTGAAAACAGTGAAATTTTAACTATGGTGAAGTATGGTGAAGAGGGACCAGGCGTTCCTGGAACAGTACAACATTCTATATTTACGTTGAATGGACAAGTATTTATGGCAATCGATGCTGATAATGGAGAAGATTTACCGATGAATCCATCCATTTCTTTATATATAACTGTTGATAATGCCATGGAAATGGAACGACTATTTAATGGTTTGAAGAAAGAAGGCGCTATATTGATGCCTAAAACTGCAATGCCACCATTCCGCGAATTCGCATGGGTTCAAGATAAATTTGGAGTTAGTTTTCAACTCGCGTTACCTGAAAAATAAAAAATAGGATTAGAACCGAATGTATAAATGTATTTGGTTCTAATCCTATTCTTTATTATAGAGTTATTTTGTCGTTCTTATTTGACTTTCATACTTTGGATTTTGTCATAATCTGGAGTTGCAAATAATGTTTTTTGATTGTCATAAGTTACAAACCCAGGTTTAGCGCCTGAAGGTTTATGAACATTTCTTATTTCCGTGTAGTCTACGGGAATTTGACCAGAATTACCCGCTTTTGAGAAATAACCAGCTAACATAGCTGCCTCTTTAATCGTTTCTTCACTTGGTGCATCATTCAAAATGACAACGTGTGAACCTGGAATATCTTTTGTATGGAACCATATATGGGACTTTTGAGCTTTACGATTAGTTAAATAATCATTTTGTTTATTATTTTTACCTACTAATATAGTATCGCCATCCGTAGAGATATATGTTTGAAGTTGAATTTTATCATTCTTTTTCTTTTTGATGTTTTTACGTTGCTTCATAAATCCCTGTTCTGCTAATTCATCGCGAATATCATCAATTTCATCAACTGTAATATGATCTAATTGTTGTTCAATATTTGCAAAATAATCTATGTTTTCACGTGTTAAATGAATTTGATGATCTAATTCACGTTCACGTGTTTTCATACGATTATATTGCTTGTAGTAATATTGCGCATTAACTGATGGTGATTTAGTAGGATTCAAAGGTATCGTTATTTCCTCATTGGTGTAGTAATTTAATACACTTACAGCGTCATCACCTTGATTAATACGATAAATATTAGCGGTAATTAATTCACCGTAAAGTTGTTGTTTATCTTTATCTTTAGCACTTTCATATTCATCAATTAGTTTACTTAATTTATGCTGATATTTTTGAGATTGTTGTTGCACAAATCGAACTAAATCATTTGCGCGTTGTTTAACGCGTTCTCTTTCACCACGTGCATCATAGTAGCGATCTAATAATTCATGTAAGGACTCATATTCAACCATGTCATCATGAAATTGCATTAATTTCATAAAATAAAAATCTTCTTTTCCAGTTTCATGATTTTTATGGAAAATAGGGACGGGTGTTTTCAATGTCTGGTTGATAACTTCGTCATATGCTTTAGGTAGTGTTTCCGTTGTCATAAATTGATAGCGATTAACAATTTCATTAGTAATGAGTGGGCTAAAGCCTTCGAAAGTGTTTAATAATTGTTTCGCAATTTTACCACTATTGAAATCTATATATTTTAAAGCTTCTTCGCCTGTTATATTAAAAGGGTTCAATTTGTTTTGAGTAGGTGGCGCTTCATATTTGAATCCTGGCATAACAGTACGATATTGATTGGTATTAGGGGTTAAATGTTTAAACCCTTCAATTATTTTGTAATTGTCATCAACAAGTAACAAGTTACTATGTTTACCCATGATTTCTAAGATAACCGTGCGGTAAATGGTATCACCAATTTCATCTTTACTTTCAATATCGATTTCAATACGTCGGTCATTGCCAATCTGACGTATAGCTTTAATAATGCCACCTTCTAGATGCTTTCTAAAAACACGAGCAAACATTGGTGGGTCAAATGGATTATCATATTTTTTAGTCGTAATATGCATTCTTGAAAAACTAGGGTGTATGGATAGTAATAGTTGATGATTTTTGCGATTTTGACGTATAACTATTAGGATAGTGTCATTTTCAGGTTGGTTGATTTTATGAATTCGTCCTGATACTAAAAACTGTATTGATTCAACCATTTTTTTAGTGAATAAGCCATCATATGCCATAAATAATTTCCACCTTCAATTTAATCATTCAGTATATTGTAACATGGTAGAATGATAGCGTCATGATTTAAGTTTATGTTGCATACTCTATACAATTTTAACTACAATATGATATTATATTTAAATAATAGAAGAATAGCTTAGAGAGGTCGTAAGGCATGGATAATGAAAAAGGATTACTAATTGTTCTTTCAGGTCCTTCAGGAGTAGGCAAAGGAACTGTTCGCAAAGAGATATTTGATGATCCAACTACATCATATAAGTACTCTATTTCAATGACGACACGAAATATGCGTGAAGGTGAAGTTGATGGTGTAGATTACTTTTTTAAGACGAAAGAAGAATTTGAAGCTTTAATTCAGGAAGATCAATTTATTGAATATGCTGAATACGTTGGAAATTACTATGGTACACCTGTTCAATATGTTAAGGATACGATGGCTGCTGGACATGATGTGTTCTTAGAAATTGAAGTAGAGGGTGCCAAACAAGTAAGAAAGAAATTTCCAGATGCATTATTTATCTTCCTTGCACCACCTAGCTTAGATCATTTGAAAGAGCGTTTAGTTGGACGTGGCACTGAATCAGACGAGAAGATACAATCCAGAGTAAATGAAGCACGTAAAGAAGTAGAGATGATGAATCTTTATGACTATGTTGTGGTAAACGATGAAGTCCATTTAGCGAAAAAACGTATTCAATCAATTGTTGAAGCAGAACACTTAAAACGCGAACGTGTTGAAGCTATATATAGAAAAATGTTATTGGAGGCCAAAAAATAATGTTAAACCCACCATTAAACCAGTTACAATCTAAAATTAATTCTAAATATTTAATTGCTACGACTGCAGCTAAGCGTGCACGTGAATTAGATGAAAGACCTGAAACTGCTTTATTAAGTGGATATCATTCAGCTAAACCTGTTGGTGAAGCGTTAGAAGAGATTGCTGGCGGTAAAATTACACCAGTAGTTTCTGATGAATTCACAATGTAAAAAAACGAATTAAATATAATTTTTCATATGCACATCTTATTGATTTAAGTATAACCACTTTTCAATAAGATGTGTCTTTTTAATTAAACGTTTAATTTGTGTATAATAAATTTAATATAAATAATGATTAATAATCGAGATAGTAAAAGGGAGAAATACGATTATGAAACACATTTTACTAGCTGTTACAGGTGGTATTGCAGCATATAAAGCAATAGATTTAACGAGCAAATTAACACAAGCCGGTTATGATGTACGCGTGATGTTATCAGAACATGCTCAAGAATTTGTTACTCCACTAGCTTTCCAAGCTATTAGTAGAAATCCAGTATATACTAATACGTTTAAGGAAGAGAATCCACAAGAAATTCAACATATCGCACTAGGCGATTGGGCAGATGCGATTGTAGTTGCCCCAGCTACTGCCAATGTGATAGCTAAATTAAGTGTGGGAATAGCAGATGATATTTTGACATCAACCTTGATAGCTACTGAGACGCCAAAGTTTATTGCCCCAGCAATGAATGTACATATGTATGAAAACAACCGCACGCAACATAATATTAACGTTTTAATGCAAGATGGATATCACTTTATTGAACCTGGGGATGGTTATTTAGCATGTGGTTATGTTGCTAAAGGACGAATGGAAGAACCTTTGCAGATTGTCAAAGTCCTGAATGATTTTTTTAATTCTCAAAAGGTAAAAGAAGAGAGTTCATTTAAAGGTAAACATGCGTTAGTGACAGCTGGACCAACTGTCGAGGTGATTGACCCAGTTCGTTTTGTATCAAATCGTTCTTCTGGAAAAATGGGTTACGCTTTAGCTGAGGCGTTAAGAAATAGAGGTGCCCACGTTACATTAGTAACTGGACCAACACAACTAACTGATCCGATTGATATAGATGTTGTTCATATTGAAAGTGCAGAGGAAATGTTTGAAGCGGTGACGACACGTTTTGATAAACAAGATATGGTTATTAAAGCAGCAGCTGTTTCAGATTATACGCCAATGGAAGTATTAGATCATAAAATGAAAAAGCAAGATGGCGCTTTAGCTGTGACGTTTAAACGTACTAAAGATATTCTTAAATATTTAGGTGAACATAAAGGACAACAATACTTAGTTGGGTTCGCTGCTGAAACGCAAAATATAGAAGCATATGCACAAGATAAGTTAAAACGAAAAAATGCAGATGTCATTATTTCAAATAATGTAGGTGACAAGACGATTGGTTTTAAATCAGATGATAATGAATTGACAATGCATTTTAAAAATAAAGAAATGATTAATATTAAGAGAGGCAAAAAAGTTCAATTAGCTGAACAAATTTTAGATGAATTAGAAACTAGGTGGCAATAATGATTGCAAAGGTAATAGTAGATATTCCTTCTAAGAGCGTTGACTTCAAATTTGATTATCTTATACCCAAAAATTTAGAAGTGTTTATTCAAGTTGGCGTCAGAGTTGTAGTTCCATTCGGTCCTCGTACAATTCAAGGATACGTAATGAATATTGAAACCGAACCAAGTGATGATATTAATCTTGAAAAACTTAAAGAAATCAGAGTAGTTCAAGATATAAAGCCTGAATTAACTTCTGAATTAATTCAATTAAGTGAATGGATTAGCCATTATCATGTATCAAAAAGTATTTCTGTATTAGAGGTCATGTTACCGAGTGCTATCAAAGCTAAATATACTAAAGTCTTTGAAGTTGTGAAACATAATGATATGGATGAGCAGTTGCTAAAATTTTTTGATTCCGACGGTCAATATAAGTATAAAGATGCTCAAAAAAATGACCATCTTCCTATTTTAAATAAACTCTTAAAGGCTGGGACTGTAAAAGAAGTAACCCTATTATCTCAAAATATTAAAAAGAAAACACAGAAAGCTGTACGTATTATAGATGGATATCATCCAGATGAAGTCCTTGCTGAACTTGAGAAAAAAATCAAACAATATGATGTATATGCTTACCTTCTAGATGAGCGCCATAAAACTGTCTTTTTAAAAGATATGGAAGAAATGGGTTTTTCTAAATCAAGTATTGACGGATTAGTTAAAAAAGGTTTTATCGAAAAATATAATGCTGAAGTAGAGCGTGATCCTTTTGCTAATCGAGTGTTTGAACAAGAAGAGAAACGAGAACTGACTTCAGAACAACGTATTGCTTATGAAAATATTAAAGAGAAAATTAATAATAGTGAACAACGAACATTCTTACTACATGGCGTGACAGGTTCAGGTAAAACTGAAGTTTACTTGCAAACTATTGAAGAAGTACTTAATAAAGGTAAAGAAGCAATGATGTTAGTCCCTGAAATTGCATTAACACCTCAAATGGTTTTACGATTTAAGCGTCGTTTTGGTGATGATGTAGCAGTATTACATTCTGGCTTATCTAATGGTGAACGGTATGATGAATGGCAAAAGATTAGAGATGGTAGAGCCCGTGTTAGTGTTGGAGCTCGTTCAAGTATTTTTGCCCCTTTTAAAAATTTAGGAATTATCATTATAGATGAAGAGCATGAATCAACGTATAAACAAGAGGATTATCCCCGTTATCACGCGAGAGATATTGCTGAATGGAGAAGTCAATTTCATCAATGTCCTCTAGTCTTAGGAAGTGCAACACCAAGTTTAGAATCATATGCGCGCGCTGAAAAAGGTGTGTATCAGCTACTAACGTTACCTACAAGGGTTAATCAACAGGCTTTACCTTCAATAGATATTGTTGACATGCGAGAAGAATTAAGCGCTGGCAATCGTTCGATGTTTTCTATTGAATTACGAGAGGCTATTGAAGAACGATTACGTAAAAATGAGCAAATCGTATTATTTCTTAATCGTCGAGGATATGCATCATTTATGTTATGTCGAGATTGTGGTTATGTACCACAATGTCCACACTGTGATATCTCATTAACCTATCATAAGTCTACGGACCAATTAAAATGTCATTATTGTGGTTATCATGAGATGGCTCCGAATAAGTGTCCTAATTGTGAGAGTTCGCATATACGTCAAGTAGGGACTGGTACACAACGCGTAGAAGAAATCTTGCAACAAGAATTTGAAGAAGCGCGTATTATACGAATGGATGTTGACACAACTTCTAGAAAAGGTGCTCACGAGAAATTACTTACTGAATTTGAAGAAGGTAAGGGCGATATTTTATTAGGCACACAAATGATTGCAAAAGGGTTGGACTATCCCAATATTACACTAGTAGGTGTTTTGAACGCAGATACAATGTTAAATCTACCTGATTTCCGTGCTAGTGAACGAACGTATCAACTATTAACGCAGGTAGCTGGAAGAGCGGGTCGTCATGATAAACCGGGTAGAGTTATTATTCAAACATACAATCCAGAACACTATGCTATTGAAGATGTTCAAAAGAACGATTATCTAACCTTTTATCAAAAAGAGATGGAATTCAGAAAGATAGGTAAATACCCACCATACTATTTCTTAATTAATTTTACGATATCTCATAAAAATATGAAAAAAGTGATGGAGGCCTCTAAACATATTCATCAAATTTTATTACAACATCTAACGGATCGCGCGTTAGTTTTAGGGCCATCTCCAGCAGCCATCGCACGAATTAACAATGAACATCGTTTTCAAATTTTAGTTAAATATAAGAGCGAACCAGAATTACTGAAAGCACTTCAATTTTTAGATGATTATTATCATGAAGCTTATTTAAAGGATAAGCTAGCATTAAAAATAGACATTAATCCGCAAATATTAATGTAAAAAATAAGAGTTACGCAATTATTAAGGATGGATTACTAAATTGCGTAACTCTTTTACTTTAATTACATTACAACATTTCCGTTTTCATCAGCTGGTCTTAATAAAGTTAAGACGCCACTTATAATTGCAATAATGTGTGGAATTCCTGTCCAGAAAAAGGCCAAGTGTAAAAGTCCTGACATTGTTTTACCTGCATAAAATTTATGAACGCCGAAACCGCCTAAAAAGAATGCGAGCACAATGTATATAATTTTATTTACTTCCATATTCACACCTCCACTGTTAAATATTGTATTTATTGGTATCTTTAATATATATTTTAAAGGTATAGAAAATAAAAGCAATTAAAACAGATTGAAGTGCCTAAATTTAAGACTAAGGTCGCATTTCAAAGTGAATTAAGTTATAATAATATGATGAATTTTTCAAGAGGAGCATATTTAATGGCGATACAAAAATTAGTCCAGTCAACGCATCCTGTATTAACTAAACAAGCACAACCTATTAAAGCGTATGATGCTACATTAAAAGATTTATTATTAGATTTGGAAGACACATTATATGCAAAAGAGGCCTCAGCTTTATGTGCGCCTCAAATCGGCATAAGTAAACAAGTAGCTATCATTGATATGGAATTTGAAGGATTATTGCAACTAATCAATCCTAAAATTAAATCAGAATCTAATGATAAAATAATCGATCTTGAAGGATCTGTAAATTTACCGGGTATATATGGAGAAGTCGAACGTAGTAAAATGATTACAATTGAAGCGAATGATTTAGAAGGTAATACGATTGAACTAACTGCATATGACGATGTAGCTAGAATGATACTGCATATAATCGATCAAATGAATGGTATACCATTTACAAAACGTGCACAGCATTTATTAACTGATGAAGAAGTGGAGGCGTATTTTGAAAATGACTAAAGTGATATTTATGGGGACACCTGATTTTTCAACTAAAGTATTGGAAATGTTAATCGAAGAGCATGACGTCATAGCAGTCGTGACTCAACCCGACAGACCAGTTGGGCGTAAACGGGTATTAACGCCACCACCTGTTAAACAAGTGGCTGAAGAACACAATTTACTTGTGCTTCAACCAGAAAAATTAATTCAATCTGATGAATTGGAGCAACTATTACAGTTAGAGCCCGATTTAATCGTTACTGCAGCTTTCGGACAGTTATTGCCTGAACAGTTATTACAATTACCTAAGTTAGGTGCAATTAATGTTCATGCATCATTATTACCAAAGTATCGCGGTGGCGCACCAATACATCAAGCGATAATAGATGGTGAAGCTCAAACAGGAATCACAATCATGTATATGGTTAAAAAGCTAGATGCAGGAAATATTATTTCACAAAAAGCTATTAATATTGAAGATAATGACGATGTAGGTACGATGCATGATAAGCTTAGTGTACTCGGTGCTAAACTACTAAAAGAAACGCTACCTTCAATTGTAAATCGCACGAATGATAGTATTGCACAAGATGATGCACAAGCAACATTCGCTTCAAATATTAGCAGAGAAGATGAAAGAATTGATTGGACTATGAATGCAAAAGATATTCATAATCATATTCGTGGCTTATCACCATGGCCAGTTGGCTATACAACTATGGATGATACAAATTTAAAATTATATGCAGCACATATCGTCAGTAATAAAAATGGTCAACCTGGTGAGATCATAGAGACGACTAAAAAGTCAATTGTTGTTGCTACAGGATCAGATGATGCAATTGCTTTAACAGATATTCAATTAGCTGGCAAGAAACGTATGCTGGCATCAAATTATTTAAGCGGTGTACAAGAATCGCTAGTTGGGAAAATATTAAAATGACACAATCAGTGAGAGAATTAGCGTTTCAAACAATTCAAGAAATATTTAATGACTATGCATACAGTAATCTGAGAATCAATGAAGTTTTATCTGCTGGTAATGTTTCTAATATCGATAAACCTTTATATACTGAACTCGTATATGGGACAGTAAAGAGAAAATTGACATTGGATTTCTATCTTAGACCTTTTGTGAAGACTAAAATAAAAAGTTGGGTCAGACAACTGTTATGGATGAGTTTATATCAATATATTTATCTAGATAAAGTACCGAATCATGCCATTATCAACGAAGCAGTAAATATTGCAAAGCATCGTGGGGGGCCTCATAACGGTAATGTTGTAAACGCAATATTGAGAACAATCTTTAGAAGTGAATTGCCAAGTTTAGAATCTATTAAGAATGATAAGCAGCGTATGGCCATTGAATATAGTATTCCAAAGTGGATTATTGAACATTGGATTACGCACTATGGTGTTGAAACGACACGAAAGATTGCATCATCATTTTTTGATCAAACTGCGGGTACAGTACGTGTTAATACAAGTAAAAATAAAGTTGAAGACGTTGTGTCAAGTTTGCAAGGTGAAGGATATGAAGTTAAAGTCGATGAATTGATTCCATATTGTTTACATCTAAAAGGGCTTCCAATTATTGAATCTTTAAACTTTAAGAATGGTAATATTTCTATTCAAGATAAAAGCTCAATGTTTGTAGGATATTTGATGGATGTTAAAGAAAATGATGTTATTTTAGATGCTTGTAGTGCACCTGGAGGTAAAGCGTGTCACATAGCTGAGTTATTGGCGCCAAGTGGTCACGTGGATGCTACAGATATCCATAAGCATAAAATTGGTTTAATAAAAGAAAATGTTGTAAAGTTACAACTTAATAACATTAAAGCTTTTGATCATGATGCAACAAAACCTTACAAAGATGTATATGACAAAATTCTCGTCGATGCACCGTGTAGTGGTTTAGGTGTGCTTAGACACAAGCCAGAAATTAAATATGTTCAAACGCAACAAGATATTCAAGACTTAGTTGAATTACAGTTAGAGATATTAGACAATGTGAAAGATAACTTGAAACCTGGTGGTACACTAGTTTATTCAACATGCACTATTGAACAACTTGAAAATGAAAATGTTATTTATACATTTTTAAAAAATAATAAAGACTTCGAATTTGAACTTATGACTCACCCAGTTACCGGTGAACAAGTGAAGACAATACAAATTCTACCCCAAGATTTTAATTCGGATGGCTTTTTCATCACTAAAATAAAAAGAAAGGAAAGTTAAGATGATAACTACTGAAAAAAAGAAGAAAAATAAATTCTTGCCTGATTTTGAAAAACAGTCGATTTACTCATTAAGATATGATGAAATGCAAGAATGGTTAGTAGAACACGGCCAACAAAAATTTAGAGCCAAACAAATATTTGAATGGTTATATCAAAAGCGCGTAGATAGCATTGATGACATGACAAATTTATCCAAAGATTTGCGTCAAGTTTTAAAAGATAATTTTGCAATGACAACTTTAACTACTGTTGTTAAACAAGAAAGTAAAGATGGAACAATTAAATTCCTATTTGAACTACAAGATGGCTATACTATTGAAACCGTATTAATGCGACATGACTATGGAAATTCAGTTTGTGTGACAACTCAAGTTGGTTGTCGTATCGGTTGTACATTCTGTGCCTCAACATTAGGAGGCTTAAAACGTAATTTAGAAGCAGGAGAAATTGTTTCACAAGTCTTAACAGTTCAAAAAGCATTAGATGCAACTGATGAACGTGTATCCCAAATTGTTATAATGGGTATTGGTGAACCTTTTGAGAATTATGATGAAATGATGGATTTCTTACGTATTGTTAATGATGACAACAGTTTAAACATCGGTGCACGCCATATTACAGTTTCAACATCAGGTATTATTCCACGTATTTATGATTTTGCCGAAGAAGACATTCAAATTAACTTTGCCGTAAGTTTGCATGCAGCTAAAGATGAAATTCGATCTAAATTAATGCCGATTAACAGAGCATATCATGTAGATAAATTAATGGAAGCAATCAAATATTATCAAGAAAAAACAAATCGCCGTGTGACATTTGAATATGGATTGTTCGGTGGCGTAAATGATCAACTAGAGCACGCACGTGATTTAGCACATCTTATTAAAGATTTGAATTGTCATGTTAACTTAATCCCAGTTAATCATGTTCCAGAACGAAATTACGTCAAAACACCTAAAGACGATATTTTTAAATTTGAAAAAGAACTAAAACGATTAGGTATTAATGCTACAATTAGAAGAGAACAAGGATCAGATATTGACGCAGCATGTGGACAATTAAGAGCGAAGGAACGACAAGTAGAAACGAGGTAATCACAATGCTAAACGCACAATTTTTCACAGATACTGGACAACATAGAAATAAAAATGAAGATGCAGGAGGTATTTTTTATAACCAAACCCAACAACAGTTATTAGTATTATGTGATGGTATGGGTGGTCATAAAGCGGGGGAAATTGCAAGTCAGTTTGTTACTTATGAACTTCAAAAACGTTTTGAAGATGAGAATTTTATAGAGTATGAACAAGCCGAAACTTGGTTGCGTTTTAATTTAAAAGAGATTAATCGTGAACTATTTGAATATGCTCAAACTAATGAAGAATACAAAGGTATGGGTACAACATGCGTTTGTGCCCTTGTATTTGATAAACAATTGGTAGTGGCCAATATAGGGGATTCTAGAGCCTATCTAATTAACTCTAGAGAAATTGAACAAATTACTTATGATCATTCGTTTGTAAATCATTTAGTAATGACAGGTCAAATAACTGAAGAAGAAGCTTTTACACACCCGCAACGTAATATTATTACTAAAGTAATGGGGACAGATAAACGAGTGAGTCCAGATATATTTACAAAACGTTTTAATCATTATGACTTTATAATGTTAAATTCTGATGGCTTAACGGACTATGTTAGAGGTGAAATTATTCATGAGTCTTTCAATGAATCATTATCATTAGAAGAACATGGGGAGCAACTAATTCAATTAGCATTAAATCATGATTCAAAAGATAACATCAGTGTCTTAATAGCAGCTATTGAAGGTGATCATCTATGATTGGAAAGATAGTTAGTGAACGTTACAAAATAGTAGATAAGCTTGGTGGCGGGGGTATGAGTACCGTTTACTTAGCAGAAGATACCATTTTAAATCGTGAAGTAGCGATTAAAGCAATCTCTATTCCTCAGAATGAAAAAGAAGAAACGATGAAGCGTTTCGAACGTGAAGTTAACAATGCGACACAACTTTCACATGAAAATATTGTTGAAGTATATGATGTTCAAGAAGATGAAGAGTTCTTCTTTCTAATTATGGAATATATAGATGGACCTACCTTATCAGAATACATACATAGCCATGGACCTTTAAGTGTAGATACAGCTATTGATTTCACGAATCAGATTTTAAAAGGTGTGGCTCAAGCACATGAAAAACTTATCATACATAGAGATATAAAACCTCAGAACATTTTAATTGATAAGAATAAAACATTAAAAATTTTTGACTTTGGAATTGCAAAAGCGTTAAGTGAAACATCTATGACACAGACGAATCATGTATTAGGTACAGTTCAGTATCTCTCACCAGAACAAGCTAAAGGTGAAACTACGAATGAAGCAACTGATATCTATTCCATTGGTATTGTTCTTTACGAAATGTTAGTTGGTGAACCGCCTTTTAATGGTGAGACAGCCGTTAGTATCGCAATAAAACATATTCAAGATTCAATTCCAAATGTAACGGAGTTAAGATCTGAAATACCTCAATCACTTAGTAATGTCGTACTTAAAGCAACGGAGAAGAAAACCTCTGATCGCTATCAAAGTGTTAAAGATATGAAAGAAGATTTAAGTAGTGTGCTTGTCTCTAGTCGTGCTAATGAAAAGAAGCATTCTATTGAAGAAGATGAGACAAATACAGTATCGATTGATAGACAAGATATTAAAAGTAAAATAAAAGAAGAAAGTGAACAAAAACAAATTGCACAAACGATGCAAATACCGATTGTTAATGAGCATCATTTTCAAACTAGCGAAGCACAAATCTATGAACCACCTAAGAAAAAACGTTCAAAAAAGAAGAAATTCGCTATTGTGCTTATTTTACTTTTATTAGTCGCAAGTTTATTTGGTTTTATAGCGATGGGCATGTTTGGTAGTAAATATGCGGAAATGCCTAATCTTAAAGGTAAAACTGAAAAAGAAGCGGAAAAAATTCTGCGACAATCTCATTTAGAAATTGGTAATATCTCTAGAGATTACAGTGATGATTATCCGGAAAATAAAATAATAAAGACTAAACCAAAACAAGGTGAAAGAGTTAATCAGCATGAAAAAGTAGATATTGTGCTTTCAAAAGGGCCCGAACGTGCTAAAATGCCTAATGTTATGGGCATGAAAAAAGCAGATGCATTAGATAAATTGAAACAATCTAAACTTGATCATGTGACAGTCAATCAAGAATATAATAATCAGGTACCTAAAGGTGCTATAGCTAAGCAAAGTGTTAATCCTGATAGTTATGTTCGCATAAACGATCATCAAATTACTTTAACCGAATCATTAGGTGTTAAAAAGGTATATGTTAAAAATTATGAAAATAAAAATTATCAAACTGCAAAGAAAGAACTTGAAAAAAGTGGTCTGAAAGTACAAATGACAACAGAATCAAGTAATAATGTTAAAAAGGATAATATTATTTCACAAAGCCCTAAAAATACAGAGGTTGAAGAGGGAAGTACAGTACAATTCATTGTTTCAAAAGGAAAAGCATCTTCAAAAGATGAAGACAAAGATTCAGAGAAATCTAAATCTTCTAGTGAAGACAAGTCTGATGATAAACAAAAAGTTAAGAATTATACAGAAACATATCACATCCCATATACGGGAGATGACGAAAGTCAAAAAGTTCAAGTTTACATTAGAGATAAGGACAATAGTGGCACATCTGCTAGCCAAACGTTTAGTATAAAAGATGACAAAACGATAACGATTCCGTTTAAAATTGAGCAAGGCTCAGACGCGGGCTATACGATCAGAGTTGATGGCGATGTAATTGCAGATAAAGATATAGAATATTAAATTTAACCCTTTTAGTGAATGGAATAATGCACATTCGCTAAAAGGGTTTCTTCATGAAAAATATATCGTAAAATTATTATGTAAACTAAAAAATAAATATATTATGATAAATCATCTCTTCAATTCACTTCTGAATATAATAATCTTCAAGCATTTGCTATAATAATTTAATATAAATAATGATTAAGAGGTGTCATTTTGGAAACTGGACGAATTATCAAACTAATTAGTGGTGTCTATCAAGTCGATGTTGATGGAACTTTATATGATACTAAACCACGCGGTCTTTTCAGAAAGAAGAAATTTTCACCAATTGTGGGGGATATCGTTGATTTTGAAATTCAAAACACAAGTGAGGGCTATATTCATCACGTTCACGAGCGTCATAATGAATTGAAACGACCACCAGTTAGTAATATTGATGGCTTAATCATCGTGATGAGCGCTGTAGAACCAGATTTTTCAACGCAATTGTTAGATCGCTTCTTGGTTATAGCGCATTCGTATAATTTAGAGCCGAGTATTCTAGTGACTAAAAAGGATTTAGCCTCTGAAAATGAAATTGAACAAATTAATGCGTGGTTAAAAATTTATAAAGAAATTGGTTACAATACGCAATTTGTAGGTAAGCATACGAATCAACAAGAAGTTGTGGCTACATGGCCTAAAGGGCTCATTGTATTAAGTGGTCAATCAGGTGTAGGTAAATCAACGTTTATCAATGCGTTTAAACCAGAACTAAATTTAGAAACTAATCATATCTCTAAGTCGCTTAATCGTGGTAAACATACAACTAGACATGTAGAGTTGTATGAAAGAGAATCTGGTTTTATCGCAGATACACCTGGATTTAGTGCGCTAGATTTCGATCATATTGATAAAGATGAATTGAAGCATTATTTTATAGAAATGAATCGCTTTGGTGAGGAATGTAAATTTCGAAATTGCAACCACATTAAGGAACCAAAGTGTCATGTCAAACAGCAATTAGAAAATGGTTATTTAGCACAATTTCGCTATGATCACTATATTCAATTATATAATGAAATTTCAAATAGAAAGGTCAGATATTAATGAAGAAAATCTACCCATCACTTTTATCAGCCGATTTTTTAAATTTAGAGAATGAAATTAAAGCTTTAGAAGAAGCACAAATTGATGGTCTGCACTTTGATGTAATGGATGGTCAATTTGTACCTAATATTTCTATTGGTATTCCTATTCTTGATTCAGTTAGAGCAATTACTCAATTACCGATTGATGTTCACTTAATGATCGAACAACCTGAACAATATATTAATACCTTTGCTGAACACGGTGCTGACATGATATCAATACATGTAGAGGCTACACAGCATATTCATAGAGCATTACAAATGATAAAAAATGCCGGAAAGAAGGCTGGCGTTGTAATTAATCCTGGTACACCAGTTGAGTCATTATTGCCAGTACTTGAAATTGTTGATTTTGTACTTGTTATGACTGTAAATCCAGGATTTGGTGGTCAATCATTTATAGAAGCATGTGCAGCAAAAGTGAAAATCTTAAGAGATTTAAGACAATCATTAAATTTAAATTTTAATATCGAAGTTGATGGTGGTATCAACAATGAAACTATTAAAATATGTGCTGATAATGGGGCAGATATGTTTGTTACCGGTTCTTATTTCTTTAAACAGAAAGATTATGGTAAGGTAACACAATTATTGAAAGGCTGATATTGATATGCGAATCAATTTATTATGTAGTGACCGTCATTTGCCATCAGATGTATTAACCGCATTGAAGAAGGACCGCTGGGGCGGGATTGATAGAGGTGCACTTATTCTAATAAATCATTCTATTATTCCAGTTTTCTCAGTTGGAGATTTTGATTCTGTTTCAGAAGAAGAACGTCATCAATTGAAACACGAATTAAATATCAAACCAGTTAAGGCTGAAAAAGATGATACTGATTTGGCATTAGGTGTAGAGGAAGCTGTTAATAGAGGATTTACAGAAATACATATTTATGGCGCAACAGGTGGTAGATTAGATCATTTTATGGGTGTTTTACAAATACTACAAAAGCCAAAATATGTAGAACAAAACATCGTAATTATTGTTGAAGATCTACAAAATGAAATTAAGTTATTGAAGAAAGGTAGTCATGAAATTCATAAATTACAAAATTATCCATATGTTTCATTTATTCCAGTTAGTGATATGGTTGCTTTGTCATTAGTTGGATTTAAATACAATTTGAATCATCAACCTCTTGAAAAAGGATCTACACTTACATTATCGAATGAGGTTAAAGAGAAAATTGCACAAATCGAAGTACATGATGGACAAGTCTTACAAATTAGAAGTAGAGATGCAAATTAAAATTAAGCATAAAAAAATGCCTTCACCACATATGAAGGCATTTTTTAGTGCATTATATTTATTAAACTCTAGTAACTTTACCAGATTTTAAAGCACGAGCAGAAACCCAAACTTTTTTAGGTTTTCCGTCAACTAAAATTCTAACTTTTTGAAGGTTAGCATTAAATCTGCGTTTATTCGCATTTAAAGCGTGTGAACGATTATTACCAGTCGATGCTTTACGACCTGTTACGTAACATTGTTTACCCATCAAAGTACCTCCTTTAATAAATATAAATACACTTGACTACTTATATACTTCAATAAGATACCATATATAAAATTTTAAAGCAACGAAATTAAAGGCGTTTTCTTTAAAAATGTTTTGAAATTTATAATTTATGGTATAATTGTAAGCTGAGGAGTTATGTAATATATTTAAGTAAGTTATTAAGACTTATTTATGGAAGAATCGGTTATTTTCAATTATGAATTTAATTGTAAGTCATTTTTAAACAAATTTCAGGAGGAATATAAAGATGACAATAGAAATCTCAAATGATTATGGTAAAATCGATATCTCAAATGAAGTCATTGCTTCTGTAGTAGGCAGCAAAGCTGTTGAAAGCTATGGTATTGTAGGTATGGCATCAAGACAACAAGTTAGAGATGGCATTGCCGAAATTTTAGGACATGAAAATTATGCTAGAGGCATTGAAGTAAAAGAAAACAATGGTGTCATTGATATAGATATGTATATTATTGTAAGCTATGGTGTAAAAATTTCAGAAGTAGCAAACAACGTACAATCATCAGTAAAATATACACTTGAAAACTCACTAAATGTTAAAGTGAATTCAATTAATATATTTGTACAAGGTGTAAGACTTAATAATAAGGGCAAGTAGGTATAGGAGGACTTAGCAGGATGATTAGCAAAATTAATGGTAAATTATTTGCCGATATGATAATACAAGGGGCACAAAATTTATCTAATAATGCAGATTTAGTGGATTCTTTAAATGTATACCCTGTGCCAGATGGCGACACAGGAACGAATATGAATCTTACAATTACTTCTGGACGTGAAGAAGTTGAAAATAATTTATCTCAAAGCATTGGTGAATTAGGGAAGACATTCTCTAAAGGATTACTTATGGGTGCTCGTGGCAACTCAGGTGTTATTCTATCTCAATTATTTAGAGGTTTCTGTAAAAATATCGAAACTGAAAATGAAATAAATGCGCAACAACTTGCAAGTAGTTTTCAAGCGGGAGTTGATACAGCTTATAAAGCAGTGATGAAACCGGTTGAAGGTACGATCTTAACTGTTGCTAAAGATGCTGCAAAAGCTGCGGTTAATAAAGCCGAAGAAACAGATGATTGCGTTGAAGTTATGGAATATACAATTGCGGAAGCTGAAAAATCATTAAATAATACGCCAAATCTACTTGCCGTATTAAAAGAAGTTGGTGTAGTAGATAGTGGCGGTAAAGGATTACTATGTGTGTATGAAGGCTTCTTAAAAGGATTGACAGGTCAAACTATTGAAGCTAAAAAAGAAAAGTTAAACACAGAAGAATTAGTACATGAAGAACATGATTTCCACGGTGTGATAAATACTGAAGATATTAAATACGGCTATTGTACTGAAATGATGGTTCGCTTTGGAAAAGATAAAAGAGCATTTGATGAACAAACATTTAGAACAGATATGAGTCAATTCGGTGATTCTTTACTTGTGATTAATGATGATGAAATTGTTAAAGTGCACGTACATACTGAAACGCCTGGTGAAGTGTTCAACTATGGTCAAGAGTATGGTGAACTTATTAAATTAAAAGTTGAAAATATGCGTGAACAACATCGTGAAGTGATTAGAAAAGAGAAACTAAATCATCATTCTGAACAGCAAGAAGAATCAAAAACAGTTGAGACTGCGATTATCGCGATTTCAATGGGTGATGGTATTTCTGAATTGTTTACATCTATGGGTGCGACACATATCATAAGTGGTGGGCAAACAATGAATCCTTCAACAGAAGATATTGTGAAAGTAATTGAGCAATCGCAATGCAAACGCGCTATTATTCTACCGAATAATAAAAATATTAGAATGTCGAGTGATCAAGCTGCAACTTTAGTTGAAGCGGATACAGTTGTTATACCTACAACATCAATTCCACAAGGTATTGCGGCATTGTTCCAATACGATCCTTCATCATCACTTGAAGATAATCACTCTCATATGACAACAGCATTAGAATCAGTGAAATCTGGTTCAGTAACATTTGCTGTTCGTGACACTAAAATTGATGGTGTAGAAATTAAAAAAGGCGAATTCATGGGATTGTCAGAAAGCAAAATTGTTACAAGCAATGATGATGAATTTGCTACAGTCACTGGTTTGCTTAAAGCTATGCTTAACGAAGATAGTGAAATTTTAACTATCATTGCTGGTGAGGATGCAAATGATGAAATCTCTGACAAATTAGTAGAATGGGTTGAAAGTGAATACCCAGATGTTGAAGTAGAAGAACATAATGGTGGGCAACCGATTTATCAATATTTATTCTCAGTTGAATAACTAATTACTAAAATAGCTATGAAGTAATCTATGACTATAGAATGCTTCATAGCTATTTTTTATGTTTGAATACAAAAATGGCGCAATTACCTCTATAATTATTAGCTACCAAACAAAATAAAAAAGAAAGGTAATGCGCCTATGTGTAAGTCTATATTAAATACATTAAGAATTAAAGATAAAAATCTAAAATTTTCAGATGAAGTGATTGAGAAAAAAACAAAGGACGAATGAGCTTGTTTTACTATGCCGA